>CAMDBK010000154.1 GCA_945889235.1 Chitinophaga pinensis | reverse complement strand
CCTGTTCCTGCATTAACTCCATTTATTTTCCATTGAAAGGTTGGCCCAGCGCCACCATTAGTTGACGTTGCTGTAAATGTTACACTAGTGCCTGCACAAATAATTCCCGCTGGAACTGCAACAATACTTACTGTTGGCGTTAAATTAGTAGTTACTGAAATAGTTATGGTGTTTGAAGTTGCTGTTGCTGGTGATGCACATACTGCATTTGATGTCATTATCACAGTAACGTCATCATTGTTATTCAATCCCGAAGAAGTAAATGTTGTTCCAGTTCCTGAATTGGTTCCGTTTACCTGCCATTGATAGGTTGGTCCTGCTCCCCCATTTGTTGGAGTTGCTGTAAACGTAATACTTGTGCCGGCACAGACAGGCCCTGCCGGGTTTGCTGTAATAGTTACAGACGGCACAGGTGCAGGTGTTACCGTCATTGTTATAGTATTAGAAGTAGCTGTTGTTGGTGAAACACAGTTTGCATTTGATGTAAGAATAACGTGAACTACATCCCCGTTATTTAACGAAGTTGATGAAAAAGTTGCCCCTGTTCCCGAATTGGTTCCGTTAACCTGCCACTGATAGGTTGGTCCTGCGCCACCGTTGGTAGGTGTTGCTGTAAATGTAACATTGGTTCCCGGACATATCGCTCCTGCGGGATTGGCAGCAATTGTTACGGAAGGCACTACACCGGCAGTTACTGTCATTGTAATAGTATTCGATGTTGCTGTTGCCGGTGAAGCACATGTTGCATTGGAGGTTAAAGTAACAGTTACAGCATCTCCGTTATTCAATACCGTTGAAGTAAATGTTGCACCTGTTCCCGAATTGGTTCCGTTTACCTGCCATTGATAGATTGGTCCTGCGCCACCATTGGTTGGTGTTGCTGTAAACGTAACACTTGTTCCCGGGCAAATTGCTCCGGCCGGATTAGCAGCAATGGTTACTGAGGGAACAACAGCTGGATTAACTGTCATTACAATGGCTGTTGATGTTGCTGTTGACGGAGAAACGCAGGCTGAACTCGAAGTCATTATCACCGTTACAGCATCCGCATTGTTTAAGGTTGATGATGAAAATGTTGCACCTCCTCCACCGGCATTCACGCCATTTACCTGCCACTGATAAGTTGGTGCTCCTCCTCCGTTAGTTGGTGTTGCAGTAAAGGTAACATTGGTTCCCGAACAAATTGCTCCTGCCGGATTTGCCGCTATATTTACAGAAGGTGCACCGCTGTTTGGTGTTACTGTTATCGTTTGAACCACTGGGAAAACGCAGGCTCCCTGAGCATAATTGAGAGTCATATTAAAAGTGCCCGCAGTATTGTAGGTAACCGAAGGATTAATAGTATTATTTACAACGGGTGTTGTTGAACTTGGAAATGTCCAATCATAACTTGCAGAAGGACCTGCGCCCAAACCTGAAACAGTAACCGGTGAACTGGCACAAACAGGGTTTGGATTAATGGTAAATCCAGGGTTAGCATTTTGAGTAACCGTTACTGTTGAAGAAGCTGATGCAGTTCTTCCGCATGCATCTGTAATTGTTGCAGTATAGGTTGTAGTGGTTACGGGAGAAACAGAAATTGTTGAACCGGTCATTCCGTTATTCCATAAATAGCTGTATGGCGGAACCCCGAAATTTCCGGTAGCCGTAACGTTTGCACTGTTGCCGATACAAATAGTTTGAGCAGCAGTAATTGAAGGTATCTCAACTGTTTTACCCAAAACAGTAACAGTCCAGGCTGAGTTAGAAGCAATGCAAAGATTGCTGCATGCATTACCCCCGGTTGCATTACAACGGAAAAAATTCATGCCAAATGTTAAGTTGTATGAAGCACATTGAGGAATGGGAATACAAGTACTGACATCAGAAAAAATAGAAATATTATTTCCGTTGCATGCACCTGCTCCTGCGTCATTGCAAAACCAAAAAAAGCCGGGCAGGTTTGGGCTGCGGCAAGCGCCTAAGGTAAATTCCAGCGCTCCCTGATTTCTTACACAACCTCCCAACGCATTGTAATTAAAAGAAATCAACGCATCGGTAACGGTACAACTTGCAGGAACAGCTACAACAAGTGAGTACGGACAGCCATTGGTAAAACAAGTTACACCGTATTGAGAGCCGGGTATAGAAATTTGAGGAAGTGAGTTAGATGCAGAAACCAGCGGGTCAATTGTTACAGGATAAACTCTGTTGTTTTCATTCAACCAATTTACAGGTATAAAAACTGAAAAATCTTTTTCCTGAGTTAGCTGATAACTTAAATACAAGGGTTCTCCATCTTCAGATGCATCGCGGACAAAAGCTCTGTCTATTGAATAATATTCCTGTCCATTGTTATCAAAAAAAGAAACGTTTCCTTCGTAAAGATTTTCGCCTGTTTGTGTTGCCAGTTTGTAATCAGCTTTCAGGTCGTCTGAATAATTCAGTTTATCTTTTACAATCAACGAGCCTGATGAAAATGGCAATTGGTGTTTAACTATGAAGTTTGTTTTAATTCTTCCCTGCAACGCCTGAATAGTCATATCAATTCCTTCCCAAGCATCAATAACTTTTATTCCGTCATCACCTGCCACGTAGTTTGTCCAGTTTGCTTCACCAAGTGAAACAGTTTCACCTGAAATATCTTTATGCAACAATTCAAGTGCTGTATTGAATTTGAATTCATGTCCGGGAGTTTTTATGGATGCAAAATGATTGATAACATCAACCTTTACCGGGAAGAATTGATTTTCTGCAGTAAAAATTCCTTGAGCTGTTGAGACAAGCCTTGCATCAACGCTAATCAGGTTTCCTGAGTTATCGCGTACATGAAGCGGACCATACGATTTCTGAACATAAAATGTCTGTCCTCCGCTACCGTTCTCAACAAAATAGCGTTCGTCAATTTTTCTGCGGTCAACTAACTCAGTGCAATTTGTACAGGGCGAGTTGTAAGGATTTCTGGCATATTCAGGATGATTTCTGTATTCAGGAGAAATTAAGTCTGTTGCCTCGGCAGTAATGTTTTGTTCGGGTGTTTTTGAGAACGAATTGTAATCCGGCTGTTTCGGATCCATCATGTACTGAGCGGAAGCCGGAAGCGATATAGCAGCAAAAAATAATACGGGTAGTAAAACTCTAAACATCAAAAACCTTATTTTCAATACAAAACTAATGAAAAAACTGCAAAAAAAAGAGATTTTTTTTATATGTTCTTTTCTGTTGCTTTTATTATCACGAACTATAAACGATTAAGATATAAAAATGTTATTGATTTTTTTAGGTTTATGGATGTTGAATAAGCTTACAAACCTTACCAAGGTAAAACTTATCGGTTTTATCAAAAGCCGCAAGTTTTGAACTATCTAAATCTAATACGAAAGCAACAATTTCATTTTTTAAAACAGGTACAACAATTTCAGATTTTGAATCACTGCTGCAGGCAATGTGCCCGGGAAATTTGTCCACATCTTCAACAATTATTGTCTTCTTTTCTTTCCATGCAGTTCCGCAAACGCCTTTGCCGAATGCAATGCGTGTGCATGCAATCGGACCTTGAAAAGGACCCAGAACCAATTCATTTTCTTTCACGATGTAAAACCCAACCCATAAAAAATCAAAGCTTTGTTTCAAAGCGGCAGAAATGTTTGCAAGGTTGGCAATCAAATCTTTTTCACCTGAAATCAGCGCTTCAATTTGAGGCAACAGGGTTTTGTATTTTTCTTCTTTTGTTGCGGAAGTTGGAAGCAGGGTTAATTCTTCAGACATGATTTGGCAAAGTTAAATAACATACTTAATGTTTCGTCTTTAGCTTCAATAAACCCGGTATGTCCAACATTATCTAAAATCAAAGATTGGCAATGTTTGGGTAATGAAAGTTGCGGCAAAAGGGTATCAAGCGGAACAACAATATCCTGTTTGCCTCCAATAAAGAGTACAGGAAAATTCACAGTTTTCAAAACGGGCGTGCGGTCTTTTCTGTTTTTCATTCCTTCCAGTGTGGCAACAATTCCCTGCACAGGAGTTTGTGCTGCAAGCCTAATCAACTCTTCAATTTCCTGTTTAAATTTTTCTTTGTTTACGGGCGCAAACAGGTTGGGAATAACTGTACTGATAAAAACCTGAGCATCTTTTTTCACAACACTTATAGCTTTGTCGCGGTCAAGTTTTTTAGCATCTGAATCGGGCAAGCCCGTTGAATGAAACAAACAAATTCCACTTAACAACTCCGGATATTTTTCTGCAAATGCGAGTGTAACATAACCGCCCATCGAATGTCCCACTAGCACACAAGCCTTTATTTGCAAGTGCTGCAGAACTGCACGAACAACTTCAGCATTAACTTCCATCTCATGCACGTAACCAATACAATCACTTTCGCCATGTCCGGGAAGATCAATGCACACTACCTGAAATTGATTTTCTAAAACAGGAACAAAATCTTTCCAGATAACAGTGGATTCAATAAAACCATGAAGCAAGACTAACGTTTTTCCTTCACCGGAAATGGTGTAAGCAATATTGGCATCACGGAATTTGATTTTTTCTTTTCCCAATTTTTATTTCTTTAATTTTCGCCTTTCAAACCACAAATTTAACAATGAGCGACAATCTTTATAAAACATATTTCAAGTCCATCATCGGCAGTAAACCTCCCGAAATTGCACCTCCACTTTCAAAATGGCTGGGCGGAATTGTTCGCGAAGTAAACGATGATTCAATGATTGTTGAATTTGAAGTTACTGAACAAATGACCAATCCCGGTGGCTATTTGCATGGCGGAATGCATGCAGCTATAATGGATGAAGTAATAGGAATGATGGTGGCTGCATTGGACAAAGAATTTCATTTTGTTTCGGTTAATTTAGTTATTGATTTTCTTGGAAATGTAAAACTCGGAACTAAGGTTGTCGCAAAATCACAGGTGATTCGTCAGGGAAGAAAAATAATTAATATGGCTTGTGAAATCCGCGATATTAATGGAAAAATTCTTTCACGTTCCACTTCTAACATGGGTGTTACCGAACAACGAATGGATTTTAAGCCGCGCTATTAACAATGTACAAACTTTCGGCAGTCATTATTACTTACAACGAGGAGCGAAACATTGCCCGTTGTTTGGATTCACTTGCCGGAATTGCAGATGATATTGCGGTGCTTGATTCATTTTCAACCGACAAGACCGAAGAAATCTGTAAACAAAAAGGCGCACGATTTTTTCAGCACAAATTTGACGGACATATTCAGCAAAAGAATCGTGCAATCAGTCATGCTGAATTTCCTCATGTTTTATCACTTGATGCTGATGAAGCTTTATCGGATGAATTGAAAAAATCAATTCTTGAAGTGAAAAAAAACTGGACGCATGATGGTTATTACTTTAACAGACTCACCAATTATTGCGGGCAGTGGATAAAGCACAGCGGCTGGTATCCCGATAAAAAACTTCGCCTGTGGGATAGCCGGAAAGGTGAGTGGCGCGGCACCAACCCACATGATAAATATGAATTATTTGAAGGCGACAAATCAACTTCAAGACTAACAGGAGATATTCTGCATTACAGTTTTTACACAATTGAGGAGCATGTAAAACAGACAGATTATTTTTCAACCATTGCAGCAAAAACACGTTTTGAAAGTGGTAAAAAAACAAATTTTATTCTACTTTATAACACCATGCAGGTAACATTTGCGAAACACTATTTTATTAAGCTCGGTTTTCTCGATGGCTTCTACGGATTAGTGATTGCGATGATATCAGGATATGGTGCTTTTCTTAAGCAAGCAAAGCTTCGTGAGCTTTGGAAAAATAAAAAATAAATTATGGATTCATTAACACATATTGTTTTTGGTGCTGCATTGGGCGAGGTAGTTCTCGGAAAAAAAGCGGGAAAGAAAGCGATGCTCTGGGGTGCAATTGCCAACACAATTCCTGACTTAGATGTCTTTCTTGTTTTCGGAGATCCAATTCGCGAGATTACTATTCACCGTGGATTGTCTCACTCCATTTTTTTTGCTTTACTGGCTGCGCCAATTCTTGGTTGGCTTATTAACAAACTTTATAAAGATAAAATCGGTTTTAAATCGTGGTGGTTGTTTTTTCTCTGTCTTATTATTACTCATCCTTTGTTGGATTCGTTAACCACTTACGGAACTCAACTTTTTCTTCCTTTCAGTGATTACCGTGTAGGGTTCAACAATATCTTTATTATTGATTTTGTTTTTACCATTCCAATGATTGTTGCTGTAATTGCCTGTTTAATTTTAAAATCAGATAATCCGAGAAGAATAAAATGGAGCAGAAACGGACTTTTGATAAGTGCAACTTATGTAGTGTTATCATTCTGCACCAAGACTTATGCGGGACATGTGTTTACACAATCCATGGAAGAAAAAGGAATCAAAACCGAGCATTGTATGACTGGTGTAACACCGTTCAATATTTTGCTTTGGTATAACGTTGCTGAAGTTGATTCAGGTTATTTTGTTGGCTACTATTCTCTTCTGGATAAAGACAAAAATATTGACTATTCATTTATCAAACGGAATGAAGAACTGATTGCAGATATTAAAAGTGAATATGCTGTGGACCGCCTGGCATGGTTCAGCAACCGATATTATTCAGTAGAAAAAAAGGGTGATGAGCTTCGTTTATTTACGCTGAAATTCGGAACACCGGGATACAAAATAGATGGACCTATTTCAGATGTTGTTCCTTTTTATTACATCATAAAAAAAGAAGCAGACGGAACTATTAAAGTTGAAAATCATGAAGGTTTTGATAAACTTGAATTAGGAAAAGCGCTGAAGCAATTATATCAGCGTGTGATGGGCGACAAGGAAGCTTTTAAGCCATAATCTTCTGTCATGCTGAACTTGTTTCAGCATCTTATAATGAGACCCTGAAACAAGTTCAGGGTGACGAACAACTCACTCTTTTTTCTTCACCACCTCAAAACTTTTGTAAAGTGTTTCACCGTTTTCATCAACGAGAATGAGCAGGTGTTTTCCTTCTTCGGGGTTCAATCCTATTTGATGAATGTTGGTTGTCTGCCCGATAAATGTATCATCCAAATGCCAGAAAATAGTAATGGAAGGCTTGCGATGCGCGGCTTCAAACACCACTTCACTTTTACTTCCGTCAAGATTGGTGGGTACATACACAATGATATTTTCATGCGGATAAATCAGTTCCATGTTTTTCACAGGGTTCTCATCCGTGCAGCCGGGACGCATCGGTGG
>CAMDBK010000153.1 GCA_945889235.1 Chitinophaga pinensis | reverse complement strand
TTTTTTAATGATTGGCTCTTGCGCTGTACTTATGGCACAAAAAGCTAATGCACAAGCTTGCACACCTGATCCTCAGTTTGCAGGAGACCCGGGAATTTACCCTGACAGCGCAATGGGATATCTTCCTGATGCTTGCTCAAACCAGCATTACTCACAAACCATTACTGTTGTTCTGCCTGAGGATACAACTGTAAACTTCCCCGGTGTTGGTGTTGTTACTTTAACAATGAATTACATTAAAGTTGACTCTGCAAAAATTATTATAGCAGCTGGTGATACTTCAGGTGTGCCTGAAGATATCGGTTTTACCTTTGCTTGCGCTCCTGCAAATTGTCAGTTTCCTGGTAACTCAAGCGGATGTCTTCAACTTGAAGGTGACCCTTTGACAGCTGATGAAGGAACATGGCCAATGGTTGTTTATGTTACCGCTAACGTAACACATGCATTGCTTGGTACTTTTGATGCCCCTCAGTCAAAAATCACTAACTACATTATTACAATTAATAACTGCAATGGAGTTGAAACTCTTAACTCAAATTTATTTGAGGTAGGTCAGAATATTCCAAACCCAACTTCAGGAGTTTCTACCATTAACTTTACTACTCCAACTAGCACTAATGTTGATTTCAAAGTATACAACATTCTTGGTGAAGAGGTTTACAACCAAAAAATTGAGGCTGTTTCAGGATTGAACAAAATCAAATACAATGCTGCTGAATTAGCTCAAGGTCTTTACGTTTATTCTTTAACAAATGGTAAAACAACCATTTCAAAAAGAATGATTGTAGCTGGTAAATAATCTAATATTTAATATTGAAAAAAGCCCTGCAAATCTGCAGGGCTTTTTTTTTGTTCAATTTTTATTACTTTTGCCTTTGTTAAATAACAATCTTATCAATAAAAATATGAAAAAACTTATACTTTTTACTTTAATTTTAGTAGCATTCAGTACCGGTGTATTTGCACAAGCTAACCCTTTTACTCCTGCATCAGGCACATTACCAAATTATATAGTTGGTGCGGCTTACACAACAAATATTGCAATGTCAACTATTCCCTCAAGTATAACTGTTAATACTGCAGATTTGGCTGCTTCAGTTCCGGCTCTTCAGCAATTTATTGCATTTCTTCCTGCAACTCTTGACATAACTGTTACAAGTGTAACGTTTAATGTAACAGGTGTTTTGGCGGGTTTATCTGCAACATGTAATCCTTCAGGATGTACATATACCGCAGGATCTTCAGGATCAATTGATATTTCAGGAACTACAAACGATGCTGTAGGAACAGATACTTTAAGGATAAAATCACTTACTTCAGGAAGCACTATTTTAGCTACTCCTCTAGGAGATATACCTGTTAGTTTTCCGGGAACTGTTCAAGGGCAAACAGTACCTGAGTTACCTACTCTTTTTGACGGAGGTCCTTATGCACTTCATACAACCAGCTCAGTTCAGCAGTTAAGCGCTTCAACATTTGATGTAATTCAAAATATTCCTAATCCATTCAGCGGAACTACTACAATAAAATTCGCTACTCCAGTTGCAGGAAATGTTGAATTTTCGGTTTATGATATGATTGGAAAAAAAGTTCACGGTGAAACTATTCTTGCTCAGCCAAAAAGCAATTCAATCAATTTCAATTCAGAAAAACTTGCTTCAGGAAGTTATTTTTATTCATTGAGCAACGGAACAAAAACAATTACTAAAAAAATGATTGTTGCCGGAAAATAAATGAGTTTGAAGCTGACCATACTCGGTTGTGGTTCTGCTACACCAACTTTAGACCGAAATCCTACCGCTCAAGTACTTCAAGTGCTTGAGCGGTTTTTTTTAATTGATTGCGGAGAAGGGACTCAACTTCAGTTACGAAAAAATAAAATCCGACCGCGCCACTTCGACCATATATTTATCAGTCATCTGCATGGTGACCATTATCTTGGTTTGTTCGGCTTACTATCCAGTTTGCATTTATACAGCAGGAATAAGCCAATGCATGTTTTTTGTCCGCCTAAACTGAAAGAAATTATTGAACTGCAGCTGAAAGCTTCAGATACAAGGCTTACCTATGAACTGCATTTTCATGAATTAGAAGATAAAGATGAACGTCTAATTTTGGAAACAAATGAAGCATTGGTTTTTTCATTTCCTATGAATCATAGAATACCATGCTGGGGTTTTAAATTTGTTGAAAAGCCACGCCCCAAAAGTATGAGAGGAGAAAAAATAAATGAATACAACATTCCCTTTTCCAAAATTGATGAAATAAGGAATGGGAGTGATTTTACTGACGAGAATGGAAAAATAATTTCAAATGAAGAGTTGACTCTTCCTGCAAAAGAAACCCGCACGTATGCGTTTTGTTCGGATACTATTTATGACGAAAGTATAATTCCATTTGTAAAAAATGTTGACCTGCTTTATCATGAATCAACATTTGCTCATGAATTGATTGATAAAGCAACAAACAGATATCATACAACAGCACTGCAAGCTGCTATGTTTGCTAAAAAAGCGGAAGCTAAGAAATTAATTATCGGGCATTATTCTTCACGCTATGGAGACATTACTCCGTTGCTGAATGAGGCCAGGAGTGTGTTTGAAAATACTATTGCTGCAAGCGATAATCTGGTAATTGAAATTTCTTAATTTTTTTGTTGAAGTATGTAAGAATGACTCTATATTTGCACTTTATTTAAAATCATTCTAAATAGTATTTATTGATGAAAAAGATTAACGTTTTTCTTGCTGATGGAAATTACCTTGTTCGCGAAGGGCTGAAATCTATTTTATCGGTTGATAAAACACTTGCAATTTCGGGTGAAGCAAACGACAGTGATGAATTGCATGTCGAAGTAAAAAGAAAAAAAATTGACCTGCTTGTAATTGATTTCAGTTCACAAAATTTTGAACTGAAAGACATACAAAAAGCATTGCTGACTAATCCGGAATTAAGAGTTCTGGCAATTACTACATACTACAGTCAGAGTTCAGTTCTTAAAGCAATAGAAAGTGGAGTTACAGGTTATATTCTTAAAGATTGCGGAAAAGAAGAAGTAATAGATGCAATAAAAGCAACAGGAACAGGAATAAATTTCTTTTGCGGAAAAATTATTGAATCAATTGTAAAAGAAAACACATCCTACATTGATGTCAAGAAAGTAGCAAGCTGCTGCGAACCCGTTAATTTAAGCAACCGCGAAATTGAAATTGTAAAACTGATTGCAGAAGGTTTTACTAATAAAGAAATTGCAGATAAATTATTCCTTAGTAATCATACCGTAATTACTCATCGCAAAAATATCATGAGTAAAATTGGAGTCAACAACACCGCAGGAATTGTAGTTTATGCTGTGAAAGAAAGTTTAGTTCTTCAGTCGTAACGACAAAATATTTTATTTCCGTTCAAAAATTACCTCATTTAAGGTATTGCAGCTTCCTCCTGCCCCTTCTACTTTTGTCGCGTTATTTAAAATCATTCTAAACAATAAAACGACACTATATATAAATGAAGAAACTTTTTCCTTTATCAATTATACAGATTGCAATTGTTGCAGCCGGGTTAACTTTTATGCAATCGTGCACACCCGATGATGACGAACCGACTTATGATGTTCCCACAACCTACAACTTCACTAACGTAAATTATTCAGGGCAAACCTATCGTTTGTCTATGCTGGAAGAAATACTGGATTATTGCGTAACTGCGCGTGTCAGCGGAACCACCCTGAGTGCAACGACTCTAAAAAACATGTTTGCTAACAGCGGTTCTCCGTTTAGTGATGCTACTCTTAATGGTTCAGGAAAACAACTTAAAAATAAATGCTATGCTGCCGACCAGTCGCTTGTTGAATCATATATTGACAGTCTTGTTTTGGCAAGTCAGTCAGTAACAGCTGGAAGCAACGGGGTTGCAGGAATTGTAGTAAGCTCTGCAGAACCAGGCTCAAAATATGTATTAAGTGCCAAAGGATGGGATTATACTGAAATGATTGAAAAAGGAGTAATGGGCGGAGTTTTCTATTATCAGGCAATTGATACCTACCTTGAAAATATTTCAGATGATGATAATAATACAATAACAGCAGGAGAAGGCACAGACATGGAACACCATTTTGATGAAGCGTTTGGCTACTTTGGAGTTCCCGTTAATTTTCCAACCAACAATACTGATGTTTTGTTTTGGGGAGAATATTGCAATGATATGGATGCTGCTTTAGGCAGCAATGCCAAACTGATGAACGCGTTTTTAGCAGCAAGAGCAGCAATTACAAACAAAGATTATACAACCCGCGATGAAAAAATTATTGTAATCCGCGAAAACTGGGATGCTCTGGTTGCAGCAGCAGCCATTCACGAAATCAACGAGGCGATAGAATATTTTGGAGATGATGCTTTGCGCAGTCATACCCTGACTGAGTTTGTTGGATTTGTTCAGTCACTGAAATATAATATTCATGCAAAAATTACCCCTGCTCAAATTTCGGAAGTTACCGGTCACATAGGCACAAACCTTTATAATGTAACGCTCACTGATTTGAATGCGGCAAAAAATTTGCTCAGCGCTATTTACGGTTTGGACAATATAAAAGATTCGCTCTGATGAATTTTAAACTGATTTTTTTTAAGTCTTTGCAATCCTGTCTGCTGGCGGGACTGCTCTTTTTTTCAGCCTGTAATCCGGATGGTGACAATACAATGGATTTTGACAGGAATGCAATGCTTGAGAATCTTGGAAACAACATAATTCTGCCAAATTATGCAGACTTGTCTGACAAAATGAATTTGCTTCAACAGGCAGCAACTGATTTTACTGCTGCACCTGATAACACTAAACTTACTGCCTTGCAAGCAGCATTTAAAAACGCCTATTTGTCATGGGAAAAGTGTTCTGCATTTGAATTTGGACCTGCCATGCAGGTTTCGCTACGTATGAGTGTGAATATTTTTCCAACCGATTCGGTGCAGATACAAACCAACATTTCTTCCGGCTCCTACAACCTTGAAACAGCTGGAAATGCCGATGCCCGTGGATTCCCTGCAATAGATTATGTGTTGCACAAACGTAGTGGAAACAATACAGATGTGCTGGAAAGGTTTACTGCAAACTCAAATGCTCAAGGTTGGAAAACGTATTTGCTGGACTTGGTGACTGATACAAAAAGCCTTGTTGATGTGGTGAAAAATAATTGGGAACCGGCTTCAGGAAACTATTTAGCAACCTTCATAAGCAGTGACGGAACTGATGTAGGAAGTTCACTTGGTGAATTAGTAAATCAGTTGAATTATGATTATGAACAATTGAAAAATGCACGCATAGGAATCCCGTTGGGCAAACAAACTTTAGGAGTTGTTCTTCCTGATAAATGCGAAGCCTATTATGCCGGGTATTCAGTTGAACTGGCTTTAGAACAAATCAACGGAATAAAAAATCTTTACCTCGGTTTTGGAACTTTCAACGGTTCGGGATTGGATGATTATTTAATTGCACTGGATGCAAGACACGATAATCAAACATTAGATGAGGCAATACAGGCGCAATTGAATTTAGCAATTGCTGCCCTGCAAAATGTGCCCGACCCGCTTTCTGAAACAGTTGTAAATAATGAGGCAATTGTAAATACAGCTTATACGGAACTTCAAAAGCAAACTGTTTTATTCAAAACCGATATGCCTTCAGCGCTCAGCGTTTTAATTACATACCAGGATGGCGATGGCGATTAATATCAGAAAATATCTTTCTTCCACCACGCACATCGCCCCATTGGCGATGTTTCGTGTTTTATTCGGGGGAATGATGTTTGCTTCTGTTACTCGTTTCTGGCTCAATGGTTGGATTGAAACACAATACATACAACCAAAGGTTTTCTTTCCTTATTATGGCTTTGAATGGGTAAAGCCTTTGGGCGAAACAGGTATGTATTTTATGTTTGCTGTAATGGCTCTTGCTGCTCTGTTTGTTATGCTGGGCTTATTTTATCGCACTTCTGCTGTTTTGTTTTTCCTCGCATTCACTTACAACGAGCTGATTGATAAAAGCAATTACCTCAACCATTATTATTTTGTGAGCATTGTTTCTTTTCTGCTCATTCTGGCTCCTGCAAACCGCTATTTTTCATTGGATGTTTTGCGTAAGCCTTCTTTATTGGTTACCCGGATTCCAAACTGGATGATTGACATTTTCAAGCTGCAGCTTTTCATCGTTTATTTTTATGCCGGTATAGCGAAACTCAATTACGATTGGCTTTTCCGGGCAATGCCTCTTGCCATCTGGCTTCCTTCAAAATCGAATTTGCCCGTGATTGGTGAATTGCTCGCTTACAAATGGGTGGCATTTGTTTTCAGTTGGTTTGGTGCACTCTACGATATTCTGATTCCTTTTTTTCTTTTGAATAAACGCACAAGAAATGTTGCTTACTTTTTTGTGGTCGTATTTCACATCGCTACAGCAATGATTCTGCCTGTAATTGGTATGTTCCCTTATATTATGGTTTTGTCAACGCTGATATTTTTCTCGCCAGAATTTCACAAAAAACTCATTCAGCATTTTGTTAAAATATTTTCTTTGGGCAAAAAACATCTGCTTAATCACCGTGAAGACATACGCTTTACGTTTCCGCGTCCGTTTCTTGGAAAACTATTGGTTGGCGTGTTATGCGTGCATTTTGCATTTCAAATCCTTTTTCCGTTTCGTTACCTGCTTTATCCCGGAAACCTTTTCTGGACCGAACAGGGTTATCGTTTTTCGTGGCGGGTAATGCTCATGGAAAAAGGTGGAACAGCTTTTTTCTATGTGAAAGATTCAGCAACAGGAAAAGAAAGCGAAGTGGTTTCATCAACCTATCTAACTCATCAGCAGGAAAAAATGATGGCTACCCAGCCCGACATGATTTTGCAATTCGCAAAATTTCTTGCAACAGAATATGAAAAGAAAGGCTATTCAAATCCGGGTGTAAGGGCAGAAAGCTATGTAACGCTGAATGGCACTGGTAGCAAGCTTTTTATCAATAGTTCAATTGATTTAACGAAAGAGAAAGAAAGTTTCAGCTCAAAAAGCTGGATACTTCCTTTTGAAGAAACAAGGTTGAGTTACACAGCAAAATGAAATTGAACAGATTACTTTTCTTACAGATTACATTTTCTGTGTTCTGCGTTTTGCATTCTGTTGCTCAGCCACCTGTTTTGCTGGATAACGAAGCCGATGCGGCAGGTTCAGTTTACGGAATTGTTACCGACAAT
>CAMDBK010000152.1 GCA_945889235.1 Chitinophaga pinensis | reverse complement strand
CCATAGTTTTTGAGTGTAGTGCTGATGTAATTTACTTCCAGTTCTGTTCCGGGTAATTGAGAAATATTTAGTCCTCGTGTAAGTGTATCAATCGCAGAAACAGATACATCTTCATCATACAAACTGCGCGTGTTGCTTGCAAATAGAAGAGTGTCACTTGCTCTGAGATTGAACTTTGGATTACCAATTACCACTGCATTCATGTTTTTAGGAATAAATTTCTGAGCAGTTTCTTGTTTCTGTATAAGCACCTCCTTGATATTGGTGACTAACTGAATATCGTTTTCATCAGCAAGATATGAATTACTTACAGGGTTAAAAAGTACATTGAGATTTATCTTGTTATAAATTCCATCGGGACAGAAGTAAATGTGTTTTTTGTCTTTTAGTTTATCAGCAATGGGTTGCCAGTATGCCTCGAAAGAAGAGTTATCATTTTGCATTTTGTTTGTCCCGGAAGTGTGTGACATATAATTCTGAAACCACAATCCTTCCATCTCTGCACCCTTTGGTAATACAACCATTTCCGGATACTGAGGAGTTTCCTTTGTAACGATGAGTGCAGCGTATTGAACTGTATCATTTCTTAATGGCAAACCTGATGAATCCTGAATAATTAAATCAGTCCTTATGATATCAACTATCGCATCATCAGGATTCAGAAGTGATTGTATTTCTTCCCATTTAATTCCAATATGTTCTTTTTCTATTGAGAGTTTATTATAGAGTTCGGACTGAATATTTTCAATTTCATTTTTCAACGAATCGAAATCTATATTTTGTTTTTCAATTTCAGCTAATGATAATTGATAAAATTTATTTGCATACTGTTGCATGGTTAATAAATTCTCGTATTTATTTTGAAGAATAGTATCGGATGAAGAATTTATTTTAGTTCTAAGTTTTTGGGATTGATTCAATAAAATCCCTTTTGTCAAAACTGATAAATTTAAGAGTAGGTTGGTTTTTGAAACAGAAGCTGAGGGGCTTGATAAAAGAAGGTTGCCTAAATCTTGATAACTTTTTGTTTTTAAATAAACTTCTAATTTTTCTTCAGAAAGGAATTCTGATTGAATTTTAATATTTTTCAAAAGACTAGATACATACAAATCCAAACTGCTATTCAGTTCTAAATTATTCTTCATGAGAATAAAGCACATTGTTTCATTCTCATAAAAACTGGAAAGTAAAGGGTGGTCTTTACCGAATACATTAAGATCAATAAACTTTCCTTTATTAAAATAATCTAACGCGGTTTTGTAATCACCCTTTTCCAAAAAAATGTATCCTATATTATTATAGGTTATTGCAACATCCGGATGATTCAATCCCAATACATCAATTTGAATCTTTAATGCTTTGTTATAATATTCGAGTGCGTGTTCATAATCTCTTGTGTTACTAAAGACATACCCAATATTACTGTATGTTATTGCTAACATAGGATGATTTTCTCCAAGGACTTCTAGTTGTATTGTAGAAGCTTGTGCAAGATATGTAATAGCTTCTTTATTATTCCCCAATTCTGCATAAGAGTTTCCGAGATTTAGATATGAAAGCGCAACTTCGGGATTATTATTGCCAAAAATTTTCAATCGAATTGCAAGAGATTTTTCATAGTATTCTATTGCTTTTTTATTATCGCCTAAAGAATGATAATTGTTTGAGAGGCTATTATAAATTGTAGCGACTTCCGGATTTTCTTCACCTTTAGTTTTTAATAAAATTTGATGAGCTTTTTCAAGATAATCAATTGCCTTGTCATATTCTCCAAGATCAGAAACCATTGTTCCAATATTGCAATATGTAATTGCAATAGCAGGATGATTTTCACCTAATACGAGAATCTGAATTGCAAGTGCTTTTTGATAGGATTCATCTGCCATAATAAAATCTCCCATATCATGATAAGTTACTCCAAGATTATTGTAAGTAGTTGCAACATCAGGATGCTCATTTCCATTTATTTTCATTCTAATTCCAAGTGATTTTTTATTGTAAAAAATAGAACTATCGTATTTTCCTATATCATGATATAGAACTCCAATGTTGTCAAAAGTCGTTGCGACATCCAAGTTTTTATCACCATAAAATTTCGAGTTTAGTAATAATGCTTTTTTATAATTCGTAATGGCTTCATCATAATTTGCAGTTGTTGCATAGCATAATCCAAGGTTATTGTAGGACACAGCAAGGTCTGGATGGTCTTCACCAAGAATTTTTAATCGAATAGCCAGAGCTTTTTCATTATATTCAATTGCTTTTTTATACTCCCCTAAATCAGAATAGATAGTCGCTATATTGTTATATGATCTTGCAACAAGAGGGTGGTTTTCTCCATTTTTATTAACTTGAATTGCCAGGGCCTTTTCATAAAGCATTAAAGACTTTTGATAGTTTCCAACATTACTATATACTGCACCGAGATTGTTATAACATAAAGCCAATTCAAGGTTGTCTTTTTCTAATATCCTTTCAAGGATTGCTTGAGCGATTTCTTCATAAAAAATCGCATTCATATAATCACCAAGTTCGTCATAGCTTGTTCCAATAAGAATGTAACAATGAGCAACATTTTCGTTGTCTTTTCCAAATAATTTTAAATTTATTGCAAGAGCTTTGTTGTAAAATTCTAAAGCTTTAGTGTTATTTGAAAGTTCAGAATAAGCACCACCTAAATTGCATGAAATAACAGCAATACTTTCATCTTCTTCTCCAAACAATTTTATTGCTATTTGAATGGCTTTTTCAAAAAATTCAATGGCAGTTTTGTTGTCTCCAATATTTGAATAACAATTCCCAACTGAGTTATAAAGTTTTCCTAATACAACATTATTTTTATCTAAATATTTTATTTTAATATCAATTGTTTTTTTGTAACAATCTAAAGCCGTTTGAAAATTTCCTAAACTATTATAATTATAAGCAAGGTCATTGTATGAACTAGCAGCTTCCGAACTGTTTTCTCCGAAATTTACTATTTGAATTTCCAATGCTTGTTGAAAATATTCAATTGCATTTTCATGCCTACCATATTTCTCAAAATCTAAACCGATAATTCTAAACGGTAATATCCAATCTTTAGAATTTGAATCGTAATTCTTTTTAAAAATCTCAAGAGCATGATTGTAATTTTCCATTGCAACAGAACTATCTCCATTTTTATAAAGCGCCCTTGAATAAGATAGATATACAAATCCTACTTCAGGATCAAACTTGCCATACTCCTTTTCAAAAACTTTAATCTCATTTTCATAAATGGCAATCGCTTTCTTATAATTTGATTCTTCAACAAGTTTATCTGCTATTCTATTCTGCCTTATAGCATCTTCAATGATTCTGTTAGAATTGATTTGAGCGTTTAAAATAGTCGGCGCTGAAATAAAAGGGATGAAGAAAAAAAATGCAATAAAAAATATTCTTTTCTTATTCAAGGTCACCTTTTCTGATTATGAGAATAAATCTAAAATAAAATTACTCAACATTAAATAATTAAAACATGGAAATCATTTTGTTTCTCATTTTAAAAACTCTCTTCAGTCATTTTGTTGCAGCAAGAGCAGAAAAATTAAATAGAAGCTATTGGAACTGGTTCATTGCTTCTGTTTTACTGAGTCCGCTGCTAGTCTGGATTGCACTTGAAATTTCAGGTCATTCAAAATCCACAAGAGAATCACTCATACTTGAAAAATCAATTTAAAACAAATTAAAACCCAAACAAAATTTTATGAAACACATTTCACTTTTCTTCGCAACAGTTGCAATCTGTTTTTGCAATCAGCTTTTTGCACAAAGCTACCAGGTAAATAGTTACTTGAATCCAATTCCTGATTATACCATCAAACCAAGCAATGATGGCTATCAGGTTTATGAATACTTAAATCCGGTTCCGCTGTATTCAATTAAAACTAATTCAAGTGGTGGTTATTCTACTTATGAGTATTTGAATCCGGTTCCAATTTCTGAAAGCAAACCAAACAATCAGGGCGGTTATACTACTAATCAGTATATGAATCCTATTCCAAGTTATTCAACTAAATCTAATTACAACGGTGGTGTTGATGTTTACAATTATTTGAATCCTGTTCCTGTGCTTACAACAAAACCAAGTAACTCCGGTGGAACAACTGTTTATCAATACCTGAATCCCATCCCTTCATTTTCAATAAATCCAATAAAGTGATTTTGAGAAACGGAATAAACAGCGTTATCAGAATTTTATTTACTTTGTCTTAAATTCCAATACAATGAATAGAATTATATTTCTTTTTTTACTACTACTTTCTTTTCAAACAAATGGGTTTTCACAAGGATTGTTGTTAGATGAAAATCCTACTGAACACATGGAGAAATACTCTCCTGACAAATTAGGTTTCACCGGCGTAGTTCCAACTAAATTTTCATTGCGAAAATATTGTCCTGAAACAATATCACAAAAAGGAAATACCTGCGCCGGTTTTGCAATTGCTTATGCAGCCATGAATGCTTTTATAAATTACCGCTTACAGATTACCAACGACCTCACAAAGTCATATCTTGCATTTGACCCCTATTTTTTATATGGCTTAATAAAAAGCAAGTACTCAATTCAGTGCAATGATCCTGTTCAGATGTATAAGGCATTTGACATTCTTGAATCAATAGGAGCAAAAAGAGAATTTGCTCCTCCCTTGATAAATTGTGAAACTGATATAACAATAGATGTTTTAAATGCTGCAACACCATATTGTAAACCTTATAAAATTACAGATGCTTTTAGTTTGGATTTATCCAATGCCAATGCAATTGGATTGATAAAGGAAGCAATTGCCGGAGGGTTTCCTATGCCAATTGGTGTGGCAATGTCAGATGACATAAATATTATAAAGAATTGCATTGGTGCAGACGGATTATGGAAAAATTGTTCAACTGGTGCAGGACAAACCGGTCATGCAATGTGCATTATAGGTTTTGATGATTTAAAATTCGGAGGTGCATTTGAAATTATGAATTCATGGGGAACTACTGTTGGTGATCAAGGATTCATTTGGATGAAATATTCAGATGCACTGAAAAGTATTAAGGAAGCGTATGTCTTTGACATGAGTACAATTAAGATTCCAAGTTGCTTTTTAGGTAATTGCCTGACAAATTATTCCCATTATCGTTTTGATGATTTTACCAGGTATGAAGGAGAATTAGGTGAATCAACATTTGATGGATTCGGTTACTATATAAACTCAGATGGAACCGGAACTGCTGGATTCTGGTCAGGAGGTAAAAGGAACGGAGCATCTTTTATTTTTACCAAGACTGAAACATATTTTGGAAAATATAAGGACGGTGTATTGATAGAATCTAAAAGTTTAGGATTTGCAAATCAATCAACTCCTGAAGAAACGGAGATGATGAAAGTTTACAATTATTACAAGGATGGATTTAAAATAAAAATAGCAGAACCAGATGAAGTAGATTTTGAATCAGAAAGTAAAAATTCGATTAAATAATTTTTAGTATATTTTTATTGCTGTCGTTGAAGCGATTGATTTTATTTTAAAATTGTCATGACTAGGTTATGACATTCTCCTTGTAATCTGCTATTACAACAAATTAAGGATAGATTAAATTTACAATAAGAAACTTCAGGTAACAGAATAAAATATTTTTAGACTTAAAATACAATTCAGGAATTTTTTTCTCCAAAAAACACCGCGCCCCACTCCACTCCCATAAAAAATAAAACCCATGAAAGCACTTGCCAAAAAAGATTTACAAAGACAATTAGAGACCGTAAGCAGATTTGAACATATATGATCAGAAAAAAACTTATTTATATTTTATTTTTATCTTTGATTCTTAATGATCAGTAAAGAACATTTGTTTCACTTTCGCTTCACCCAGGTAATTTATTCTACCACAATCGCCTATCAGTCAACACCTTACAAACAAAAGTTCAATTCCTGCCAGGACTTGCGGAGCTTCAATTTGCTTGACAATAAAAACAGTTGAACTCAATTGAAGCCTTCGACATAAAACCTACATTCAATAGGAGATATGAAATTCAAGATGTTCATGACTGTATTTATGAATATGGTTTTGCACGAATTCCTGACTTTGTTAGTAGTGAAGAGCTGAAAGAATTAAATCTTGTTTTTGAACTTGGACTTACATATGACAACTATCCGTATGGTTATGGTAAATTGGCAAGGTTTGATGTTTTACCAACTGAATTATCTTCTGCAAAAAGATTTTTCGAGGAACAATTTTTTTCAAGAAGTAATTACCAAATACTGGAAGGCGAATTCCCAAATTATTCAAGAGCATTCCTTTATTCACGATTTTAAGTTTGACCCAAATACAATTTACGGCAATCTTCATTTTGACAGACGGCATCAACTTAAATTCATGTTATATCTTACTGATGTTGATTCTAAAAAGCATGGAACATTTTGTGCAATTCCAAAATCTAATACCCTGGGAAAATCATTGTATGCACAATCTTGGAAAAATGCTCTTTCACTTGAATCAAATGATTACTCTCAAATCAAAATATATGCTCGTTTATTGCCTGAAGGTGATTCTCGATATAAGTCCCTACCGTTTCGTATTATCGAAGACAATCTTTCGCTAAACGGCTTTAGTCTTGATGATACTTTATCGTTGACGGGTTCTGCTGGAACTCTATTTGTTTTTGATACTCATGTCTTCATTTAGGTGGACTTGTTGAAGATAATTTCGAGAGAAAAACAATTCGATTACATACATTTCCAAAGTAATAAATGTCCTCGCACAAAAAATACACTCTTATAAGCCGCACAAGGCAACGCTGCAACCAAAGCTTTCAAGAGAATATTTTTTTCTCCCCCCAAGAAAAATTCTTTTTGAAAAATTTGCCCCCTTCAAAAAAAATAAAAAAATCCAACGCACAAAGCTAACACAAACAGACCCCACTTTGAATGTAAATCGCTTCGTATTTGTTCCTATCCTATTTATCCCTACCCAATAACCATTAATTATTTGTGCCTCAAAAGCCGCATAAATACCTATATTTGCCATTAATGAAGCTTAAAAGCAACAACAAATCAAGAGCTAAAAGCGATCCCGCAATTGTTCGAGAGCTTTGTACGAACTTGAAACAGATGCGCCTTAACAGAAATATTTCGCAAACGAAGCTGGCGGAGTTGTCGGGATTAGATCGTGGTACTATCAGTCGCATGGAAAACGGAAGAGCTGCTACGCTACTCACTTTAGTGCAAGTGCTGAGAGCATTGGATAATTTGTCGGTGCTTGATGCA
>CAMDBK010000151.1 GCA_945889235.1 Chitinophaga pinensis | reverse complement strand
AAAAGTAATTACAGAACATCCTGAGCATATATGGGCGTATATAAGTCGCGGAAGCGCCAAAAATAAACTTAAGAAGTTTGCAGAAGCATTACCTGATTTTGACATGGCGCTTTCACTGAATCCGAAAAGTGAAGAAGCACAGGAAGCGTTAAACAACAGAGGCTGGGCAAAACAAGGATTGGGTAATCATGACGATGCCTGCAAGGATTGGAACGAATCAAAAAAGAAAGGTAACGAGGAAGCGAAATTAATTTTGAAGAACACACATTGTAAATAAACAGCAGACAATAAACAATAGACAATAACAATAAACACTAAAAACAAATCCATGAACAAAAAATTAATTCCGGTTCTCTTTCTTCTGCCATTGATAATGGCGTTCATTATTCCATCCAAACCTGCTTTCCAGAATGTTGACTGGAACAATTGCCTTGAAAAATACGGCTCGGCATGGGGTGAAGATTGTTTAAAATGTCAGTACAAAAAAGATACGTATAAAGTAAAACTAAAAAACACCTGCACCGATGCACTGGATGTGGTGGTGTGTGTTCAGGAGATAGATAAAACATGGAGGTACTCTTTATTCAATGGTGTTCCGCCAAGAGATTCTGTTATTGCATACGCCTGCAAAGGCACCGGCAAATATTTAAAGTTTGTACGCAAAGCTGGAAACAAGGAAATAATACTGCCTACTGCCGAGCAGGTAAATGCTCAATACAAAGAGTAATTAATTGTTTTTCTGATTTCTAAATCGGAAGCCCGGTTGATTGTTTTAGTGCGATTATGAAATGCACTCAGGTTTCAGTTTGCTGAAAATCAATATTTTAAAATTTTAACAACTTTGTAATTACTATTTGTATAAGTCTATAAATTTGTCGCGATTTTAAAAACCCAATAAACAAAATGAAAAAACTATTTTACATTCCTGCTGTATTAGCGTTTGCAGTATTTGCTGCTTGCGGACCATCTGCTGCTGAAAAAAGAGCTAAAGAAGTAGCTGACTCTACAAAAGTTGCTGATTCAATTGCTGCTGTTCAGGCTGTTGAAGCTGCAAAAGCACAAGCTGCTGCTGATTCAATTGCTGCTGCTGCTGAAGTTGCTGCAAAAGCACAAGCTGCTGCTGATTCTATAGCTGCTGCTGAAGCTGCTGCTAAAACAAAAGGTGGAAAGAAAAAATAATCACTTAAAGTGTTTATTTGAAAGGGAACCCAAAAGGTTCCCTTTCTTTTTTGTGCTTCGTCATGCTGAACTTGTTTCAGCATCTTAATATAAGACCCTGAAACAAGTTCAGGGTGACGTGAACTACCTCACTACGGTATTATGCCCTCCGTCATAACCAAACATATTCCAGCCGCTGAACTTGCTGTCACCTGTATTGATGGAAACTGTTTTCCCGTCTTCAGTACCTGAGTAAATCCATCCATTGCTGATGGTTGCCTGCGTTTCAACTTTACTTCCTGTTTCCCATGAATTCAACTGTTTTCCGGTTGAAGGTTCAAAAGCCAATACCTGACCCGACAAAGTGGTAATGATAATTTTTCCACCGGCAACAACAGGCATAGTAGCTGCGGATTTTCCCTTTTCAATTTCTTTATTTTGAATTTCAGCTGACCACACAATTAAACCGTCATCAGGATTTGAACAAATGATTTTGCTGCCCATTACATTATAATTTCTGCTCTTGTAATTCAATATTCGTGTTCCGCAGAAATTCATTTGCTCATTTGCTGAAAGCGTGTAAAAGTCATTAATAAACAAAGAAGAACTGAGCGCGGTGATTTCCTTCACAGGCTTTAACCCGTTTACAGCGTAAACAGCTACTGTTTCATGTGCCGCCATTCTCACGCTTACAAAAACCTTATCGTTTACAATAGTTGGTGGTGTGGTGGCTGTTTCATTAATGCTTCCCATCAATACACCTGTGCTATTATTGAACTCATATAATTTACCCGAAAGACAAGTGAGGTAAACATTGTTACCCGCTACAACGGGCGAAGAAAGGGCTTCTGCATTCACCCAATTCTGCCAAAGTATTTTTCCTGTTTTTAAATCAAAACAAGCCAATACATTCTTCATTTCTTTTGAATCACCTTTACCTGTCATCGTTAACCGTGAAACGCTTGACCCCAACTCATTCGGATAAACAGCATAGACTTTTCCATTACTTATAGAAGGCATGGAATATAAATTAGGACCAAGCCATTTCGACCACAGCATTTTTCCGGTATAAGCTTCCAACGCATACAAGGTGCATGATTGTGTATTAATAAGCACTACGCTGTCTTCCACCACAGCACTGGAAGGACCGCTTTCCGCAAATTCCATTCCCCAGTTATACTTACCTGTGGCTTCATCAAAGCTGTAAAAATTACGGGAATAATAACCTCCGTGTGCAAGCAACATTCCCTTATAAGCAGCGGGTGTGGAAGTGGAAGAAGGTGAATCATAATTGATGTTAAAGCCTTGAGTTGTTTTTTCAATACTTCCTGTAAAAGTAACAGGGTTAGCTTTTGTAGTCATAAACTCGGTGATAAAACCATTTTTATCACGTTTGGCAGTTTTATAAAACTCTTCAATTTTTTCGGAACCCATATAACCGTATTCAATTTCAATCGTGCGAAAACCTTCTTTTTGCACGAGATCCAGCATATCTACATTGCGCTCGTACTTAAAACTAAGCAGGTATTTTACTCCTTTAGGAACAAGCAGTTTTACCATACCATCACTTCCTGAAACACCTGAATACACTTTGCTTCCGTCCATCTCATCAATAAAAACAGGCTCATTCGCCAAAGGATTTCTGTCTAAATCCATAACCTGCATTTTTATAAGAACTCTTGAATTAGTTGCTTCAGCATCATCATCTAATTGCTGCCTGATGGTATCACCACTTACTGTTTCATTTAAGTTGGTTGGCTGATAAATAAACTTCTTGGTCATCCCAAGGTAAGCCTTATCAGGAACAGTTATCTGGCGAAAGTTTTGTTCCACATCCACGTTTATTTCGTAGGTATTATTTATCAAAACAAGAAAACGTGCTTCACCTGTATTATCTGTTTTAGTTGAATAAAGCTTGTTGGTTTTGCGGCAGAGCATACTTACCGCAAGATTATTCACCGGTTTTTCATTTTTGTCAGAAACAACAATTTTTACAAGTGCTTCTGTTGCGGTTCCGGCTTGACTTTGGGGAATATTCTGCTGAATAGTTGAAGGGGTTTGTGCGCTTACATACAATGGAAGTGCAGCAATGATGACAAGAAAGATGCGTTTCATAATTTCAAGAATTAACAGATTAATAATTGAAGAGGATCTACTTCAATAACGCAGGACACACAAATTTATTACAATTCCGCTAAAGAAAATTTATTCCAGGAGCTTCTTCAGCCTTCTGATGGCTTCCTGATTTTCGGGAAGTTTAACCGATTCGCGGATGCGAACTTTTTCTTTGGAGGTAAGGTGCCAGCTCATGGAGATGTTACTTACATCATGGCTTTTCAGTTGCAGGTCAATCACATCAATTGGACCGTCAAACCACGAACCTGCATATTGTACAAGCTGGTCGTGATTAAAATCCTGCATGTTAAACATGTTGGAATAAATGTTTCCAACAGGGTTTGAAATAATTTTCAGTAACGAGCTTGCTGTGGTATTCTCCATTGTTGTCTTTTTGTAACTGTCACGTGTTTGAATAATAATAACACCACTTGTGTTTGTGCTTATCCAGTTACGAAAAGTATAAAGATATTTTATTGCTATGCTCATTCCGTAATTATCACGAAAACCTGCATCCATAATTTCAATAGCAGGTTCACTCGGCAACGTTACTACCGGAGAAATGTATGGAAAGGTGCAGTTCATACGTAAAGCGCTGCTGAACCAAAGACTGTCTGCAGCCTGTTTTTCAAAAAACCTACTAAACTCAATTCCATCGGGAAGGGTAGCATTTGTAATTTTATGGTCCGTATTTTTTGCGCACATATAGGAGACCGGTTGCGATGAAATATAAATCATTCTTCCGTCATTAATAATAGTGGGCGTTATAAACATCATGGGAATAATGGCTTCATTTTCAAATGCTGTATAGTTACCCAACCTTTTATTCATCAGCTGTCCGCTGTTTTCGTTTATTTGTTTTTCAAATGCGTAGCCACGGTCTTTTACGTACGTATTAGTGCCGTCTTCAAATTTCTGGAAACGGATAAATAAATCATTAACCATGTAACTGAAGGCAACAGGGTTCAGTACATCGCGGGTAATGTTTTCATAATACTCCGGACTGTAAATATTAATAGCGCTATCGGTTTGCTGGCGCAAAAACAATTCACGCATATAAGCCGAACCCAACATTCCTCCTGAAGAACCAACTATCAGTTGCATATGTTTAAGAAGTTCGCCCTGCAAAATACTATCAACGTGTTGCATGGAATAAAATGTCCATGCTGATGAGCGCAATCCACCTCCGCTGCAACTGAGAATAATCAACTTTGGTTTTTTAATCAGTTTATTCTGAGCCGATACTTTCGTGTTTTTCTTACGCCATTTATCAAGAATGGAAATGGTATGTGAAAAATCATTTTCAAAATTCTCTTTGTTGTTTTTAAAATCCTCTAATCGTTTAAATGAGAAATCAGCTTTTTCAATTTTATAATTCAAGCCGTAAGCTCTGTTTTCATGGTTAAAAAAATCTTTCCCCGAGAGGTAGTTTATAAGCAATACCAGAAAGAGTAAAAATGTTACCGCCCATTTTCTTAACCAAGCCTGTATAGCACTGGCTATCATTACCAGCATGGTAAGAATAAGAAATATGCTTGCCCCTGCCGGTATTTGAAAAACAGGATACTCCCTGAAAGCCCCTATGAAAAAGAATGTAACCAAAGCTATTACAACAAACAATACACCTGTAAGATGGTTTTGCCTGAAAACACCGCGCAGCATGTTGCGGTCATAGTGATCTGTATTTCTTGCCAAAGCAAGTTTAACAGGATTTACAAGATACGTTTCCACCTCCCACTCATCGGGTTCAATTTTATTACGCCATTCGTTATTCTTTTTAAGCATAATGCGAATAGGTCTTGCCAACCTTCCTTTAGGTTTATTTTCTTCTTTATCGGTGACCGAAATTCCGAAAAGATGCGATATATCTTTATTTGCAGTAAAAAAGTAGCTGAGTGATGATAGAATGAAAATAGCAACACCAACCACAAAGCCCAGTGAATTCAGAAAAATCTGTTTCTCTTCCAGCATTTCATTTTCGTACTGAAAAGAAATAATCTGCCACAGGTAAACCACAATAAACAGCATCGGAAAAAATGAATTATTCACACAATATTTATAAAAAGGGCGTGAAAGCGTTGCAAGAAAATGGAAACGAAAAGAATTAGCTATATAACTTGCCAGGTGAAAAGCCATAATAAATCCACCGCACGAAAACCCCAAAATAAAATACGACCAGTAATTTACTTTACCCAGGTATTCAGGGTCAAGAAATAAATACGGAACACCGTATTTCACTCCAAACATGCGGCAAACAAAGCCCATAAGCAAAAACCAGAAAAGTATTAGCAGTTGGTTGTTACGCAGGTGCAACAGCAATAACTGTAATGGAAAAAAATAGTAAACCCGTCTGAACGTTTTGTTTTTAGAGAACGGGATGGTCATAATTTTTTATAAATATGCGCGTATTATACTGCAAAGCAGGTGTTTTTGTTTGCTTTTTATTCATAAAGTTTTGTTTTGATAAATAATTTGTATCATTGCAGCGCAATACTCTTTCTTCTTATTGCATTCCCGCAACCAATTTTCTTTTGAAATTATAATCAAAACACAACAAAAAAATTAATGTCGCTTTTGCGGACGACATTGCCTTCCCCACCTCTACGAAAACAGTTTACAAACTATTTTAATATAAAAATTTAATAAATTTTCTTTTTACATGAGCAGTCAAACTGAACTGAGCAATATGCTCGTATCTGATCTTAAAGCACTGGCTAAAAGCCTTGGTATTGCTGATTACGATGCATTACGCAAACAAGACCTTATTTCTAAAATTATGGAAGTAAAAGGCGAAGATACTTCCGCTCCATCGGGAAAGACAAGTAAACCGGCTTTTGAAGAGCTTGCAACCGGTCCTGACCCTGATGAAGATTTACGCGTTGATGACGAGCCTGTTGCTGCATCCATTGAAGCAGCAGATGCTGATAATGATGGCGCTGATGATGAAGACGGAGAAGAGGAAGATGGAGATGGAGACGATACCGCTGAAGAAACTGTGCCTGCTCCGGTAGCCCAAGAAGTACCCCAACAACAGCAGCAATCCCAGCAGCAATCTGCTCCTGTTGCACAGCAAGGACAAAATAACGGAAATCAAATAGGTAACGGAAATCAGGATATCAACAGAAACCCTAACCAGGATCGTAAACCGCAGGAGAACTATTACAATTTTGATGGCTTAATCAATACCGAAGGTGTTTTGGAAACAATGCCTGACGGATATGGTTTTTTACGCTCTTCGGATTACAACTACCTTTCATCACCTGATGATGTATATGTTTCTACATCGCAGATTAAACTGTTTGGCCTGAAAACAGGTGATACCGTTGAAGGAAGCGTACGCCCTCCACGTGAAGGTGAAAAATATTTCCCGCTTATTAAAGTAGATAAAATAAATGGCCGCGACCCGTCTTTTGTGCGTGACCGCGTTCCTTTTGATTTTTTAACTCCGCTTTTTCCTGACGAGAAATTTAAATTAACAGGACATAAACAGGACAATCTTTCAACCCGCATCATTGACTTGTTTACCCCACTGGGCAAAGGTCAGCGTGCGTTGATTGTTGCGCAACCTAAAACCGGTAAAACAGTTTTGCTGAAAGATATTGCCAACGCTATTGCAGCTAATCACCCTGAAGTTTACTTGATTATTCTGTTGATTGATGAACGCCCTGAAGAGGTTACCGATATGGCGCGCAGCGTAAAAGCAGAAGTTATTGCTTCTACATTTGATGAGCCTGCCGACCGCCACGTAAAAATTGCCAACATCGTTCTGGAGAAAGCAAAACGTATGGTTGAGTGCGGACACGATGTAGTTATTCTTTTAGATTCAATTACCCGTTTAGCACGTGCTTATAACACCGTGCAGCCTGCATCTGGTAAAATACTTTCGGGTGGTGTTGATGCCAATGCGCTGCACAAACCAAAACGCTTTTTTGGCGCGGCACGTAAAATTGAAAACGGTGGTTCACTTACCATTCTTGCAACAGCGCTTACTGAAACCGGTTCT
>CAMDBK010000150.1 GCA_945889235.1 Chitinophaga pinensis | reverse complement strand
GTGAACTGAAACTGAAACTCAATGAGTATCGCGAAGAAATGTTGAAATTAATTCCTGAGAAAGACAGAAAAAATCTGAACCTTGGTTTTGAAACTCCCGACAGAAAAAAGAAAGACGGCACCAAAACATGGGAGACTAATCAATTTTATAACAGTCCGCTCGTGGCTTCTGTTGCTATACTTTCCAAGTTTCAGACCGATGTAAAAAACGCTGAGTTTGATGTGGTAAATCTTTTGTATAAATCTTTTACCAAAGAAGATTTTCCGTTTGATACCATTGCCGCGAAAGTGATGACCGAAAGTAATTATGTAATGCTTGGTGATGAATACAAAGCCAATGTTTTTGTGGCAGCGTTTAGCACTACCAAAAACCCTGAAATTGTTTTAGGAAAACTGAATAACGATGGAACATTATTGGTTTCTGAATCAGGTGCTGTACCTGCAACTAACGGAATGGGCGAGTATGTGGTGAAAACAAACAGAGAGGGAATTTTCAATTACGAAGGTTTGGTTAAAATGCTTTCACCATCCGGACAATTAAAAACCTATCCGTTCAAAAGTGAATACATTGTTGCCCGGCCTTCTATGGTGGTTTCACCAACTGCAATGAATGTGTTTTATATGGGTGTTGATAATCCGGTTTCTATTTCGGTGCCGGGTCTTGCTGCTGAGAATATTGTTGCCACAGTAACAGGAGGAAATCAATTGGTGAAAAACGGAAACGGAACGTACACCATGAAAATTCAGAAAAACTCACCTATGGATGTGGATGTAAATGTTTCCGCAAAAATGAGTAACGGTGAAACCAAAAGTATGGGCAGAATGAATTTCCGTGTAAAACGTTTACCTAAACCGTACGCGCGTTACGGTGAAATAACCACTTCGGGAAGAATGACCGTTGCTCAAATTCAGGCACAATTAGGATTGGTGGTTGCTTACGATCCCAGCTTTCTGTTCAACATTGTTGCCACCACCAAATCATTTGACATTGTGTTGATACAAGGCAGGGATGTATTTATGCAACACCAGGACGGAACAGGAAAGTTTAATGATGAAACCGAACGCTTTATGCATAAGGCAAAACGAGGCGACAGATTAATTTTTGAAAACATAAAAGCAAAAGATGTGAACGATGTGGTACATGATTTAAGTCCGGTTTCAATTATAGTGTATTAGTTTTTAGAGTTATCACGAAGCTGTCACTTCGAGCGTAGTTGAGAAGCAATAATTAAACTTCTCGACTACGCTCGAAGTGACAACACTCTGCATCTTCTCTGTGGTTATTTTTTACTTTTGCCGCCATATCAAATCAAAACCACTATGGCATTAAACATAAAACTCCTTTCCGAAATCTGTGAAACCCCCGGTGCTCCCGGTTATGAGCAACCTATACGTGAAGTAGTTCTGCGTGAATTAAAATCTCTTGATGTGAAAGTAAGCATTGACAACATGGGCAATGTCACAGCTTTCAAAAAAGGAAAAAACAACAAGAAAGTGATGATTGGTGCGCACATGGACGAGATCAGTTTTATAGTTAGCCATATTGATGAAAAAGGATTTTTACATTTTCATCCGTTGGGTGGATTTGACCCGAAAACATTGACAGCACAGCGTGTCATCGTTCACGGAAAAAAAGATTTATTAGGAGTGATGGGTTCAAAACCCATTCACGTGATGACAGCAGAAGAGCGAACCAAAGTTCCAAAACTCACAGATTACTTTATTGACCTTGGAATGGATGTAAAAGAAGTCAAGAAGATTGTGAGCATTGGGAACGTTGTTACACGCGAGCGCAAGTTGATTGAGATGGGTGATTGTGTAAACTGCAAATCAATTGATAACCGCATTTCTGTTTTTATTTTGATTGAAACGTTGCGACAGTTGAAAACAGTGCCGTATGATATTTACGGAGTTTTCACTGTGCAGGAAGAAGTTGGAATCCGTGGTGCTTCAGTCTCTGCACTGCAGATACAGCCTGACTTTGGTTTCGGCTTAGACACAACAATTGCTTATGATGTTCCGGGTGCGTTAGCACATGAAATGGTTACCAAATTGGGTGACGGTACAGCTATTAAAATCATGGATTCATCCACCATTTGCGATTACCGCATGGTTGATTACATGAAAAAAACTGCTGACAAATACAAAATAAAATGGCAGCCTGAAGTATTGCCAGCCGGAGGGACTGATACCGCTGGAATTCAGCGCATGTCTGCCGGTGGTTCTATTGCCGGGGCTGTTTCCATACCTACGCGCCACATCCATCAGGTGATTGAAACTGCCAATAAAAAAGACATTGAAGGCAGCATCAGTTTACTGAAACATTGTCTGGAAGATTTGGATAAATACCAGTGGGAGCATAGATAATCTTTGCTCCCTTCTCCTTTTGAGAAGGGTTGGGGATGAGGCTTTACTTCCCCCAGCTCACTAAATAGACTCCGCCAAAAATCAGCAAGGCAGCAATAACTTTAATTGCTGAAAGTGAATCATTCCCCAGCGCAATAGCAATAGACACAGCAAATACCGGCTGTGAGTATATATATATACTCACCGTTGACGGACTAACCCTGCTTAATGCATAGCTGTTAAAAAGGTAAGCGAAAAAACTTAGTCCAACTACTACAAAAATAACTCCACCTAAAATGTTTGGAGGCATTGATACCCAATCAATCTCCAGTGCTTCGCTCCAGCCAAAGGGTAATGACATCAGCAATCCGAAAAAGAAAACCCATTTATTTACCGTAAGCGGATGATATTTTTTCATCAGTGGTTTTATCATAACAAGGTACACACCAAACAGTGATGCATTAATAAAAATCATTAAATCGCCAGGCATAGTTTCGCTGCCGAATGAAAAATCTTTTCCCATTAATATAATCAATAGCGCACCTGTAATTCCTGCAATAATTCCTGCAATCTTTGAAATAGTTATTCGCTCTTTCAATATAACCGATGCAGCCAGCAAAACCAACACAGGAGTGGAAGTCATGATGATTGCTGCATTAATAGGAGTGGTGATGCTCAGCCCTTTGAAAAATAACATTTGATTGGCAGCAATTCCCAGAAACGCGCCTAAAATCAGTTTAGGAAAATCTTTCCGCTCCACTTTTTCACGCTTCATCAATGCATGAAAAAACCAGAAGAGAAGAACAGCGCCAATACCCCGCAGAACAATAAATCCGAAAGGTTTTACATATTCGGGCATCACTGCTTTTGCAATGGAATAATTGGCTCCGTAAATAATGTTTGCACCAAGAAGAGCAAGGTGAGCGGTAAGATTTTCTCGGAATTTCACGGCTTCAAAAGTAGGAATATCAACAACCTGTTCGTGCGGAATGCGTATTTTCGGGCTGATAAAAGATACCTTTTATGGCAAACCGTACTGCCGAGCGACTAAAACTTTTGAAACCCAGCAGAATTATTCTGCCCATTTTCATTGGACTTGCTGTGGCAACGTACATGGTAATTTCTGCGCTTCACAAAGAAAAATTTGAAAAATATTCCGGAGCAAATGCAAGCTATGCTTGGTTAGACACCAATGCAGACGGAGAGCAGGAAAATGAAGAATTTATTTTTGCCGGTGAAGGAAAAGGTGATTATAAAAAAGTTACTTACCGTGATGAACTGCAAAGTATAAACTGGACATGGTATTCAACATTGTGGATTGTTATAGCAATCATTTCTATGTTTATCCGCGACCTAAGTTATATGTACCGCATTCGTGTACTTACCGATAATCATATTTCGTGGCGAAGAAGTTTTGATGTGATTATGCTCTGGGAATTTGCTTCAGCCGTTGCGCCCAGTGCTGTTGGCGGAAGTACGGTTGCGATGTTTATCGTTAACCGCGAAGGAATAAAATTAGGAAGGAGCACAGCCATTGTATTAATCACTTCACTGCTCGATCAACTTTTTTATATTGTTATGGTTCCGGTTGTTCTATTGGTTGTAGGCACGCAGAAATTGCTTCCCGACTTAAGCAGCGCAGGATTACAGGGTTTTGCCACAGCCGGAATTAATTTATTTTTCATTGGTTTTGCACTTATGTTTTTGTACGCTGTTATAATTTCATGGGCAATTTTTGTAAGGCCGCGCGGGTTCAAATGGCTATTGATAAAAATATTTTCAATTCCTTTCCTTCGCAAGTGGCGTTATGCCGCGGCAGAAACCGGAAATGAAATTGTTGATGCATCACAGGAAATAAAAGGTAAACCTTTTGGTTATTGGTTCAAGGCTACTGCAGCAACGTTTGCTTCATGGACAGCCCGTTTCTGGGTAACCAATTTTATCATTATGGCTTTTTTTCCGGTAAGCGAACACATGCTTATTTATGCTCGCCAATTAGTGATGTGGGTAATCATGCACATTACCCCAACGCCCGGTGGCAGCGGTGTTGCAGAAATTATTTTTTCAGGATTTATAGGTGAATTTATTCTTTCCGCAGGATTAATAAGCAGCATTGCCATCATCTGGCGGCTTATCAGTTATTACCCGTATTTATTTATCGGAGCCGTTATTCTTCCGGGTTGGATAAAGCGTTCTTACATTAAGAAGAAAGCATAATTCTTCGTCATGCTGAACTTGTTTCAGCATCTCTCTATAGAGACCCTGAAACGAGTTCAGGGTGACGTATCTCACCACTTCACAATCACTTTGCCCATTGATTTCCGAGACTCAACAAAGTGATGAGCATCTGCGAGTTTATCTGCAGTGAAAACTCCGCCAACAGTTGGTTTTATCTCACCTTTTTGTGCAAGTTCAACAACGCTTTCCAAACAAATTTTTAGCCAATCGGGATGATTGTCAGCAATGCGAAGCATATTCACACCAATCATTCCACGTGAGTTTAAAAGAAACTGAACAGGATGATAAATGCCGAAATTGAAAACCATTTTCAGTGTATCCCAAATCTGCAAACCACCACCCAGATTTTCCGCAGCACCATAACCAACTATTCTTCCGCCTTTGTTCAGACTGTTAAAACTTTTGCGATATGTTTTTCCGCCAACGGAATCAAACGCAACATCAATTCCCTGTGGACAAATCTTTTTTATTTCTGTTTGAAAATCTGTTGTATTATAATTGATGGGATAATCAACTCCCAATTCACGCAGGTATTCTAATTTTTTATCTGAACCTGCTGTTCCGTAAATAATGCAATCGTGTCGTTTGCAAAGCTGAACCAGCGCAGTGCCAACACCACCGGCAGCAGCCTGAATCAACACATGATTTCCTTTGCGAAGACGAATCATTTCTTCAGCACAAAACCATGCAGTAGTGTATTGAACCGCCATTGCACAAGCTACTCCGGCATCCATATCTTCACCAATGGGAACTACTGCACGTGCATCTGTAGTAACATGTGTAGCGTATCCGCCAAAACGGGTGAACGCTGTTACACGTGTTCCTTTTTCCAGTTTATCTTTTACATCTTTTCCAACGGACTCAATTCTTCCAACTACTTCATAGCCTACCACAGAAGGCAAAGGCGGAGCATCCTGGTAAAGTCCATTGCGTGCCATAATATCTGCAAAGTTGATTCCGAATGCTTCAACTGAAATCAACACTTCATGTGCGGCAGTAACAGGTGTTGGTTTTTCCTGCAATTCAAATGCTTTTTCGGGAGCTCCGTATTTTATGATGGTTAGTGTTTTCATGTATTACATAATAGGTGAGCAGCAAACATACACACAAATAAAAGACAATTGATTCTTAACATTTCTTAACATATTTTAGGAGCTATTTAACATAAGCAGCAAAGCTTTCAGAATAATTTTGTGGTGTAAAAACAAAAAACATTTACCATGAAAACAACTACAACAATTCAACTATTGAAAAACAGTTCCCTTTCTTTTATTCTTGCATTTGGTTTTGTATGCAGCACTTCAGCACAGGAAAAAGCAGATAGTAAAACTGAAGGAGAAGTGAAAATCAAAATCATAACTTCAGTAAACGGTGATACTAAAGTGGTGAAAAAAACCTTTAAACCCGGGGATGCTTACATGCTCGAAGAACTCAATGACAGCTTTCCTGAGCTGAAAGCAATGGCAAAAGTTTTTTCTGACAGCCCATTGGTTTTTTCATACAATTATAGTTTTGATATTGATAAAGAGATAGAGAAATTGGGTAAAGATTTTGAATTCAAATGGAATTCAGCAGCATTTGGAAAAGAAATGGAGAAGCTTAAAAAAGATTTAAGCACTGAGTGGAACTCAGAAGAATTTGAAAAAGAAATGAAAAATCTGAAACATGAATTGTCAAAAACTATTGTTATTGATGGCGATGAAATGCAGAAGCTGAGCGGGAATGATGAGAATATTCGTGTTTCAGAAGATGGAGATACAATTAAGATTTCAGTGAAAAAAGAAATTAATAAAGGCGTTGATGTAAGTGGAAATCCATCTGACAAAAGAGTAAAAGTTATTGTGATTGAAGAAGAAAGTGATGGTAAAGAAGGTACCGAACCTGAAATAAAAGTGATTAAAAAAATAATCAGAACAAACGATAAAAGCCAATCAAGAGGAATGGATGAAGCCTCTGAAACACAAGCCCTGCATGTTTATCCAAATCCTTCCAGTGGAAAAATTACAGTGAACTTTAAACCCGACAGCAAGAAGAAATCTCAACTGAAAATTACAGATGAATCAGGCAAAATTATTTACACTGAAGAAATAAAAACTGCATCTGAGTTTACTCATGAAATTGATTTAGGAAATGAGGCGAAAGGAATTTATTTTGTGGAGTTGATTCAAGGAAAAAACAAATATGTCAATAGAATTATGCTCAAATAATTTGTGTAAACTACTTTAGAAAAGGGGAAACAACTATTTCCCTTTTTTTATTTTTCACATCTTTAGCGCATGAAATTATTTCTGAGCGGGTTTCTTTTTTTTGCATTTGCTAACGTTCTTGCTCAACCTTATAGCATCAAAGGAATAGTAACGGATGATAAAACAGGAGAGCCGCTTGCCTTTGTCAACATCATTCCCGATGCTGAGATTAATGCTACCACAACGGATATTGATGGGCACTTTACTATTACATCTCAATACCGGTTTCATCAACTTTCATTCAGTTATGTCGGGTATGAACGCGCCACAATTACTTTGTCGGATTATGAAGAAAAAAATATAAGCGTAAAAATGGTGAAGAAAAATTTCGGCTTACAGGAAGTTGTGATTTTTCCAGGCCAAAATCCTGCTCACCGCATTATCAGGAATGTAACTGCTAACAGAAAAAATAATAATCCGGAACAACTGAAATCCTTTTCTTATGTGTCATACAACAAAATGT
>CAMDBK010000149.1 GCA_945889235.1 Chitinophaga pinensis | reverse complement strand
TTTGTAGCAGAAGCCCAACATTGAACTAAATGCTGAACGAAAAGAAACTTTTTATTGTAGTATCTGACTATCCTTATGGAAATGGTGAACCTTTTCTTGAAGATGAGTTAGTACAACTTTCTAAAAGGTTTGATAAGATTTGTCTTATTATTACCAATCCTAATCATTTGCAAGATCTTACACATAAGTTCTCTGTACCTCAAAATGTTGAGTTAAAATTTTTTATCCCCAAAAACACTTTTATATCAAGACTTACTTTATTGTTTTTTATTTTTTTTAAGCCACAGGTAAAAAATGAAATTAAAATAATGAGAAATGATTACCATTTAAAAATAACATTCTCTAATTTAAGAATACTTTTCTCGTATGTTATCAATGGTTTGATGTTCTCAGAATATCTTGAGAAACTAATAAATAGTGACAATAGCCATAAGTCAAGCAATTATTTTTATACCTATTGGTGTACCTACTACTCATTGGGTTTAGCATTACTTAAAGAAAAATATCCGGAAGTAAAAGCCTTCACAAGGGTTCACCGATGGGATTTATATATGAATGTGCATAAGCCTCCCTACTTGCCATTCAGGAGTTATATTTTCAATAAACTTGATAAAATATTCTCAGTTTCTGAGGATGGAAAAAAATACCTGTCAGATACAATTCCAAATATTGAGAAATCGAAAATTAATATCAATTACCTTGGAACTACAATAAATCATGCACCCTCAATTATTAAGTCAAAAGAAAAGCTATTTATTTTAAGTCTTGCATTTATCTCCAAAGTTAAACGTGTTGATTTATTAGCTGAAGCTATATCTGTAATAAATGATTTTAACATTGAATGGCATCATATTGGCGGAGGAGGTGATGAAGCTACATCAGTTGAAAACTACTCACGTAAATTATTGGAAAACAAAAAAAATGTGAGTTATAAATTTCATGGAAATTTATCCAAAGATGAAATTTATGACTTCCTGAATAAAAACAACGTACACGTATTGATAAATACAAGTTGGTCAGAAGGGTTACCTGTTTCTATTATGGAAGCCATGTCTTACGGAATTCCAGTAATAGCAACAGATGTAGGCGGGAGTCGTGAAATTGTTTCTGATGGAATAAACGGTATATTAATTACAAACAACCCTAAAAAGGAAGAAGTAGCTGGTGCTATAAAAAAAATAGCTGCACTTGATAATTCAGCCTATAAAATTTTAAGTGAAAATGCATATAAAACATGGGATACAAAATTTAACAATTCAAGAAATAACAAGCGGTTTATAGAGGATGTTTATACGTTAGATGATGAAATGTATCGCGAATGTTCGAGATGTATTCTTGATAATATTGATTATCCGGAAATAACTTTCAACGAAGTAGGTGTTTGTAATATGTGTGAAAGCTATGACGAAATGTCTGCAAAACATATTTTGATTGACTCAAAAAAGAAAACAGAATTAAAAAAACTTGTTGATGAAGTTAAAGAACAAGGAAAAGATTTAGAATATGATTGTATTATCGGGCTAAGCGGTGGAGTTGACAGCAGTTTTGTTGCTTACGAAGCAAAGCATCTTGGTCTTCGCCCATTAATTGTTCACCTTGACAACGGCTGGAATTCAGAACTTGCTGTAAAAAATATTGAAAATATTGTTCGAAAATTAGGATTCGACCTTTATACACACGTTATTAATTGGAATGAATTCAAAGACCTTCAGCTTTCTTTCTTTAAAGCATCTGTAGTTGATATTGAAGTTCTCACCGACCATGCCATCACTGCTATACTGTTGAAAATGGCTTCAAAGCATGGAATAAAATATATTCTGAGCGGTGAGAATATCGTTACAGAAGGTCGCCTGCCCCCCAATTGGGTTCACTTTAAAAATGATTTAATTAACATCAGGGATATTCATAAAAAATATGGTCGAGTTCCCATAAAAACTTTCCCAACTTTGGGTATCGGAAAGCTTTTTTATTACCAAAAAATTATAGGAATTTCAACAATTCCTTTGCTTGATTATATTGATTACAATAAGCAAAAAGCAAAAGAAATTATTATGAATGAACTGGAATGGCGCGATTACGGGGGAAAACACTATGAATCAGTTTTCACGCGCTTCTATCAATCGTACATTCTTCCCGTTAAGTTTCATGCCGATAAAAGAAAATCACATTACTCCACTTTAATTTGTTCCGGTCAGCTCACACGAAACGAAGCTTTGGAACTAATGAAACTTCCGATTTATGACCAGCTAAAACTTAATGAAGACAAGGAATATGTGATAAAAAAACTTGGGCTCACTGAAAAAGAGTTTGATGAAATGATGAAACAACCTATAAGACAACATACTGAATTCAGATCTGTCATTAACTATTACAATAAATTATCTGTTCTGAAAAAAATATTTAAAAAGCTTACGGATGCAAATGAATAGGTTTTTATAGCTTTGTTTTGTAAAGATTAAACTATGAGTTCAAAAAAAATATTGGTTCTTGCGCCACATACTGATGATGGTGAACTTGGTTGTGGCGGCAGCATTGCACGCTTTTGTCGCGAAGGAAATGAAGTCTTTTATGTTGCTTTTTCTACTTGCAGAAGGTCGTTGCCTGCGCACCTTTCACCCGATACGCTTGAGAAAGAGGTAATAAAAGCCACAAACATTCTTGGAATAAAAAGAGAGAATTTAATTTTATTTGATTACGATGTTCGTGATTTTCCGACAAGCCGACAAAGCATTTTGGAAGACATGGTGAAACTGAAAACAGAAATAAAACCCGACATTGTTTTTGTACCAAGTTTAAACGATTTGCATCAGGACCACCAAGTAATTGCCAATGAAGGCTTACGTGCTTTTAAAAATAATTCATTACTTGGTTACGAAATGCCCTGGAACAATGTATCATTCAACACCAATTATTTTATTGCGCTGGAAGAAAAAGATATTGCAATAAAAGTTCAGGCACTGAAAGAATACGAGTCGCAGAAAAACAGAAACTATCTGAACGAAGAATTTATAAAATCACTTGCATACACACGTGGAGTGCAGATTGGCGCACGCTATGCCGAAGCATTTGACCTCATCCGTTGGGTAAACTGGTAACGCAATGACAACCGTTCTTATAACAGGCGCTGGTGCACCGGGGATAGCAGGAACCATTTATTCTGTCCGTCAAAATCCAGACAAAAAACCGTTTAGAATTATATCAACAGATATTTCTCCAAATCCTGTCGGCAGGTTTTTGAGTGATGCATTTTATGTGTTACCAAAACCAGAAAGCACGAATTATCTTGAGGTTTTGAAAGATATTATCAAGAAAGAAAAAGTGGATGTAATTATTCCGCAAACCACACGCGAGATTGACTTGTTGTCAAAACATCGCAACTCATTTGATTGCAAAATAATTGTTTCAGGAGGGGAAAATATTGCACGGGCAAATGACAAATACCTTATTATAAAAGAGTGTGAGAAAACAGGGGTTCCTTTTCCAAATTATTTTTTGGTAACGGATACAAAATCACTGCGCGAAGCAATAATTAAAATTGGTTACCCTGAAAAGAAAGTTATTGTAAAACCTCGGATGAGCAATGGTTTGCGTGGTGTTCGTATTATCACCGAACAAACCTTAACACTGCAATCTTATTTAGGTGATAAGCCTTCCGGCTTGGAAATTGACTTGAATACTTTTATGAGAATATTTGAAGGTGTTGAAACCTTTCCTGAGCTTTTGGTAACTGAATACATGCCGGGTGAAGAATATTCTGTAGATGTTTTTCGCACTGAAAAACAAACTGTGATTATTCCACGCTTGCGGAAAAGTATCCGTAGCGGAATTAGCTTTGAAACTGTTGTTGATTTAGAAAGGAAAGACATAATTAAATATTCACAAAAACTTGCGGAATCACTTGATCTGAATTATTGTTTCGGTTTCCAATTTAAGTTAGATGAAAACGATGTCCCTAAAATTTTAGAATCAAATCCGCGGGTGCAGGGAACGATGATTGCTGCTGCTGCTGCTGGTTGCAACATGATTTATTATTCTGTTCTTGAGGCATTAAACCCTGGCGGAACTTATGAATTCAACCTAAAAGACAAAGTAGAATTCAAGCGCTATTGGGGCGGTGTGGGAATTGATCAACAAAACAATGTAATCATTGAAAGTATTTAGCGATTACCTTTCTGAGCGTTACCTTTTTCACCTTCATACATTTTATACTGACGGCAAACTTAGCGTTGAAGACCATTTCAGGTTTTGCGCTGAGAATAATGTAAAAACCCTGATGTTTACTGAGCACGTCAGGAAAGAACTAAAATATTCATTCAAAGATTTTGCTGAGGAGATAAAAGAGTGCGGTAAAAAATATCCCGATGTAAATTACCTCATTGGTGCAGAAGCCAAAGTATTAACAGGTGGTGGATTAGATATTCCTGAAGAAATACTGAGCGATATTTCATTGATTGCCTTTGCCTGTCATGGTTTTCCGGATGATGCAAATCTTTGGTTCGATTCATTTTCCAAACTTTTTGAAGCTGACAGATGGAAAAATAAGTATCGTGTTTATGTGCATCCCGGAAGGTTTTTGCAAAAAAGAAATTGGCTGGAAGAACATACATCTCTTCTTGAAAAGCTTATTCACAAAGCAATTGCTGAAGGTGTATATGTAGAACAAAATAAACGCGAGATGCTTCCACCATCTTCAATAATTCTTCCTGTTGATAAAAGTATTGTTGGTTTTGACATTCACCGAAAGGAAGATTTTCAAAAAGTGCTGACTTATTTTCAAGGCAAATGAAAAAGGTTTTAGTGCTGTGCTATGATTTTCCACCGCTGCCTTCCATTGGTGCACAGCGACCTTATTCATGGTTTCTGCATTTTCATAAATACGGATTTTACCCAACTGTTATTTGTCGCAAGTGGAAGAAAGGAATTAAAAACCAAACAGAATATTTTGAAGCAGATGAAGGGAAAGAAGAAGTTGTTGAAACTGCAACAAGCCGTCTTATTCGTATTCCACACAAGCAAAGCAGAAAGGATAAGCTGATTACAAACTCAGGAATGGATACCTCTGTTCTTTTGCGCAAGTTACTTACGCTTTACGAGACTTTTTTCAAGTGGACTTTTGATTCAGCAGATGATAAAATTTACTTGCAACAAAGAGCTGATGAGTTTCTGCAAAAAGAAAAAGTGGATTATATTTTGGTTACCGGTGAACCATTTGTTCTATTTAAACAAGCTTATTACCTGAGTAAAAAACACAACATCCCGCTGTATCTTGATTATCGTGACGGCTGAACAACCAACCATTCTTTAAGCAAATCATTCTTGAATAAATTGCGTTATCAATACGAGCGCATTTTTGAGAATAAATATCTTGAGCAAGCCAAACTATTTGGTTCAGTTTCAAAAGAAGTAACCGATGGAATTGCCGGTAAATTCAATATCTCCGGCAGTAAATCAATTGTTATTAAGAACGGGGTTGAGTATGATTCTTATAAAAACACAAAGAAGAAAGACACAACCGAATTCAGCATTGTTTATACCGGCACACTTTACGACACACAGCCTGTAGATGAGTTTATTATTGGCTTGGAAAAGTTCATTACTAAAACAAAACCGGAAAACTTTAAAGTCTATTTTATTGGTATTCGTTTGAAGCCGGGCAAATATGTTTCGCAGATTGAAGCGCTCGAACAAAAATATTCGAAATACATCATCATCCTTGATAGTTTGCCTTTTGAAGAAATGGTGCAATACCAGGTGAATGCCTCGCTTCTGCTTATGTTTATTATAGGCAGTCAGAAGGAAGGTATTATTGGAGGCAAAACCTATGAATATGCTGCAACACGAAATCCTATTTTAGTTGTGCAGGAAGAACGAACCGAAGAAACCCCTTTCTTTCAGGGAAGAGATATTCAGTGTTTTACTTTTAATGCGGATGAGGTTGCTGAAAAGATTGAAAGCTATTACAACAAATTCCAGCAAGGAATTTCAATCCAGACATCTATTACAGATGAGGAGATATTTTCTATTTCAAGAGAATATCAGGTAAAGTTATTGGCTGAGAAACTGAATTCTTTGGTAAAGGGCTGAAGCTCTTCCCTTCTTTTTTATATCAATTTTATCCCCGACCTAAAGGTCGGGGCAACTATAAGCTCGGGGCTATTAAAATCAGAATTTCTTCCTTGGTCTGGAACCTTTAGCAAATTTATCGCGTCTGGAACCGGCACCACCTTCACGGCTTTCGCCACCACCACTAAAGCCGCCTCTATCTCCACCTCTGTCGCTTCCTCCGCTGCTTTTTCTGTCGCCTCCGCCACCGTAACTTCCTCTTCCACCACCATCACGTTTTCCTCCGTAGCCGCCTCTGTCGCCACCAAACTTGCGGAATTCTCTTTTCTCGCCACCACCTCTGCTATCTCTATCGCCATAGCGTTCTCTCTTTGCGTCCACAGGCTTTTCAGATTCTTCAATTTTAATTTTTCTGCCTTTGAAATCATGTTCGGCAAAAGCAGTTTTCAGTTTCTCTAAATCTTTTTTATCAACCTCAAAGAATGAGTAACTGTTCATCAGGTCAATCCTGCCGATGCTGGTGCTGGTAAGTTCTGCACCTGTGCAAAGGATATTGAGCAATTGGCCTTTATCAACCCCATCCAATCTGCCTAAGCTGATAAACATGCGTTTAAAAGTCCCATCAGTATGACTTGCAGAGTGTGAGCGGTCTCCAGCTAAATCATTTGAGTTTTTGTAATACTCAAGGAAACGATTGAACTCTGTTGATATAAGTCGTTTGATAATATCTTCCTTACTCAAATGCTCTAACTGACCAAAAATCTTGGGCAGATAAGGCTCTATCTCTTTCTCGTTGACAGGGGTATTGATGCTTTTATCAATCAGTGAGAACAATTGTTTCTCGCAGATGTCTTTTCCTGCAGGGATCTTTGCTTCTGTAAACTTCTTGCCGATAATGCGCTCAATAAACCGGATTTTCCCAATCTCTTTCATGTTAATGATAACGATGGAAACTCCTGATTTACCTGCACGAGCTGTTCTTCCGCTGCGGTGAGTATAGTTCTCCGCTTCGTCAGGCAAGCTGTAATTAATTACGTGTGTAACGTCATCCACATCAATTCCGCGGGCTGCCACATCAGTTGCCACCAGCATCTGGATGGTTTTGCTGCGGTATTTCTTCATTACGCTGTCGCGTTGCGCCTGTGATAAATCACCGTGAATACAATCGGCACTGTAACCATCTTTTATCAGATGATCGGCAACCATCTGTGTTTCAATTTTGGTGCGGCAAAAGAT
>CAMDBK010000148.1 GCA_945889235.1 Chitinophaga pinensis | reverse complement strand
CAATCTGCATTAATCCCTTTTCTTTGAATCACATTAATAAATGTCATCCATAAAATTTTTACATCTAATAGAAAAGATTGCTTTTCTACATATTCAATATCATACCTGAACTTTTGCTCCCAGCTTATGGCATTTCGTCCATTAACTTGAGCCCAACCGGTAATACCGGGTTTTAATTTATCTACACCAGCAGCAACACGTAAAGCCATTAAATCATCTTGGTTAAATAAAGCCGGCCTTGGACCGACAAAAACCATTTCACCTTTGATGATGTTGACAAGGTTCGGCAATTCGTCCAAACTAAATTTTCGAAGTAAGCCACCAATTTTCAATACATATTGTGCCGGATTTTCCAATAAATGTGTGGCAACGTTTGGTGTATTTTTTTTCATTGTTCTAAACTTGTAAATATTGAAAAATGAATAATTGAACCCTACTCTTTTTTGTGTGAAGAAAACAGGGAAGCCATCTTCCAATAAAATAAAAATTGGAGACGAAATGACCAAAATAAAGAATGCAAAAATTCTATTGAGCATTTATTGAGAATGATTGAAATGTTTTTAGTAATCCAGCTTTGCTTGAAATGGGCAACTCCTTTCCAAGTGATTTTTTTATCTTTGAATTGTTTACAATATAGGTTTCAGTTAATTTATTTAAGCGATCCGAGTTTAATGGCAGACATAATAAATCACCAATCTTAGAAACACTTTTTATTATCCATTTTGGAATACTAATAATTCTTAGCTTCTTATTTTGAGACTGAGCAATTAGTTCAATTATTTCATTTGTAGAAACAGGTTCATCATCTGCTATATTATAAACTCCGGAAGGAATGTTATTTTTTTCAATCAATTCTTTTATGATAAAACATAAATTTTCAATACTACAAAAAGAACGCTTATTATCAAATGCACCTAAAGGCCATGGAATTCCTTTGGAAACTAATTTATATAACAAATTCAAATTTCCTTTATTACCAGGACCATGAATCATACATGGTCTTAAAACATAAATTCGCTTCCCTTCGGGTATTTTTTTACTTAAAATATATTGCTCTGCTAGCAATTTACTTTTACCGTAATGGGTAATTGGGTTAGCGAAGTGCTCTTCCGTTAATTCTCCATGCACTTCGTCAGCGGCTGCTTTTACAGAACTTAATGTGATGAATACTTTGGCCTCTGATACTAGAAAGGCATCAAATACTTTTTTGGTTAATTCAGTATTAACTTGATAATACTCGTCTGGATTGGATGTTTATTTAAGATCGTGGGCTTTACCAGCTAGATGGATTACAAAATCATTACAGTTGAATAAATCAAAACTTTGCAATTTATCTCTTTCGATTTTGTCATACAAAAGACCATACAAATCAAAATAGTCAAACAAAACATTAGCAACAAATCCAGATGCCCCAGTAACACATGCCTTAAACATCATCTAAAAAAATTTAAATATAAATACTTAAATAATTTAAACGGAACTAACCTTAAAGGAATTTTACAGATAAGCACTATACCAAAATCAATGACATCATAAAAGCCCAATCTAAAAAACTTACGATACAAGAGAAACTCATTAAATGCATACTTTATTCCCCATCTTCTTTTTAAAGTTTCAGTACAGTTTTCACCTAGTCTAAAATATAAAACATCATCTACAACATTTCCAAGTCTAAACCCGGCCAAATACGCTCGTACAAGAAAGTCATAATCCTCCGGAAAAATTATTTATTCGCAGACAGTCATAGTGCAGCGCAGCGGGCGGCTATGTTTTATAGCTTACTTGCCACTTGCAAAAATCATGGTATTAACCCTTACGATTGGCTTAGCGATGTTCTCAATAAAATCAACGAACACTCCATTAATAAAATAGAAGAACTCCTTCCTCAAAACTGGACCCCAGTTAGCAAAAATTAATTGCTCCTTATTTTTATTATGCATACCCACTTGCAAATTTAGCAATGGTATTGCTGGGGGGCTTACCTAATAAGATCAATTAATTTAATAATAAATTTATCATTTGAACATCATTTATACTAAGTTCGAAACCCAATGAGTCAAAAAATTTTTCAACCTGATCAGGTGTTTTCGCCCCTGCAATTACACAATCAACTACTTTGTAACCATCGAAAACCCATCGTATGGCTATCTGAGAAATGGATTTATTGTATTTCTTTGAAAGTATTTTAAGTAAATCAAGAATAGAGCGATTTTTTTGCCAATTATCATTCTGAAAATGAGGAAGGCGAAATCTTCTATCTGATTGATCAAAATTACTATACTGATTATAATTCCCTGACAGAAGTCCTTGAGCCAATGGGCCATATCCGAAAGTTGTGAGATTATGAGTGATAGCTTTTCTAAAATTTTTTAAATCTCTTTCCGCTTCCACTATATTCATACAACCTTGATATGCACTAATAGAATAATCTTTAAAAATATGATCCGGTATAGCTTCTATATTAAAGTTCGATAGTCCATAATTTACTATTTTCCCTTTTTCTTTAGCTCTTTCAAGTGCCTCAATAGTATTTTCTAGGTTACAATTAGGGTCTGGCCAATGAATAAAGTATAAAGGTATTGTATCAACTTTCAAACGCTTAAGGCTTGCATCTAATGCATTATTCATATACTCGGCACTTGAGTCCTTATAAGTGAAGGCTCTATTTCTTCCTACTGGAGCTTCCCACCTGATACCAAATTTGGTTATTATGAATGCATTTTTTCTATCTTTTCCTAAAACTTTAGAGAGTTCCATTTCAGCTTTTCCTAAACCATAAACATCAGCAATATCAAATGTATTTATACCAAAATCTAAAGCTCTTCTTATAGATTTATATACTAACGATTTATTTACTTTACCCCAGTCAGTGCCACCCAATGGTTCACAACCTAAGACTAGCTTTGTCGGCAAAATATTATTATATGGTTTTATATTCACTTTCGTAAAATTATCTTAAATACTGTTTTAATAATTAATTTAATATCAAACCAATAGCTACAAGTTTTAACATACTCAATACGTAGAAGATTTTTAACCATTAAAATCCTTGTTTCGAAAGCCTTGTCAGGATCTTCATCTTCTATTAAATCATTCAAATTTGAAAACTTAATAGAAGATATATCTGTTATACCGGGCTTTACCGTGAGGATTAATAATTCTTCTCCAGTGTATTCATTTGTATACTTAGGGAGTTCTGGTCTAGGGCCAACAAAACTCATTTCACCTAAAATAACATTCAATAGTTGTGGCAATTCGTCAAGTTTATATCTTCGTATGAATTTACCAACTTTAGTTACCCTGTTGTCGTTTCGACTAGTTGTTCCTGCCTTATATTCAGACCCAATATACATTGAACGGAATTTAAAAATTCTAAATGGTACATTATTTTTCCCTGTTCTAACGCCTCTAAAAAAAACTGGACCTCTAGAATCGAACTTAATAACAAACGCGATAAGAAGAAAAACTGGTAAAAGGATAATTATTCCTAAAGAAGCCAATATTATATCGGTGATACGCTTCGCAGTTTTATAAATACTATTTTTATTCATTTAGATAATTATAAAAAGAGCTAGGGCTATGGTTTTTGGAACCATACACCACCCCGTCCGTCAGAATAAATCGTTGTAAGGATTTTGTTTTCAAATATAAATTCATCAACAGCCCGCTTTGAACCAAAACAAGTTCCATAGTCATCTATAATGACAATACCTCCTGGAGAAATTTGAGAGTAAAAGTTATCTAGTGGTATTTTAGTAGACTCATACCAATCACCATCTAATCTCAATACAGCAATTTTACCAATTTTATTTTTTTCGACAGGCACCGTATCTTGAAACCAGCCTTTTACCAGATTAACCTCACTTTTAGACATGTTAAGTACATCAAACATTAACTCACTTACTTGTTCTATAGTTCCAAGACATGATCCTTTAGGTAAAGGGCGTATAAAATCACCTACCTTGCCGCCAACATAATCTTCCATCGTTGGTTCTGGTAATCCTTCATAAGAATCAAAGAACCATTTTATTCTTTTATGTTCCCCTAAGATGCTACTTGATAAAGCTAGCATAGCTGCTGTTCCTCCTTCAGCTACTCCACATTCAACCAAAGCTCCTTCAATATTCCTTGACTCAATAGATTTCACAACATCAAAAGCATTTTCCAACGCTTTTCGCCCCCCCATGGTATACTTAAGTAATCTCCAAACTAATTTTACTTTTAATTTTTGTTCTTTATTACCAAAAATTGAATAAAAATAGTACTTTAAAAAATATCCGACTCTAAGCATATTTTTATAAGAGTTGTAAAGTGTATCATAAATTATTTTATAAACTTTTGTTGGTAGGCTTTTTTGTAAAAAAGGAATTATGACTCTGGCAATTTTTCCAACTAATGAAGGCTGGTACTCTAACATATTATCTTTCATATTTATTGTTTATTTTTTAATGTTTGCAGAATAGTTTCAACAATTCCATCGGAATCCAGTTTATACTTTTTTAAGAACCATTCCTGATTGCCTACTCGATCTGGAAATTCAGATGTAACTCCAAGTTTTTTTAACTTAACCGGAATTCTGGATTCGCAGATAATCTCTGATACAGCACTTCCAAGTCCTCCAATTAACGAATGCTCTTCAACTGTAAAGATATTATTTGTTTCTTTTGCTGCTTTTAAAATAGCATCTGTATCAAGCGGTTTTAATGATCCCATACTTATCAACCTGACGCTTATCCCTTTTCTTTCAAGGATTTCTGAAGCTTGTAAAGAATTATATAATGTCCCTCCTATGCATAGAATTGTAATATCATTTCCCTCCTTAACTGTAATTGATTTACCAATTTGATAATTAACAGGACTTTTATGAACATTTGGCTCTCCTGCTCTCCCAAGTCTTAAGTAAACAGGCCCCTTATAAGTAATCATTGCTTCTGTAGCAGCTTTTGCTTCCCAAGGATCACCTGGTGCCAGCACAACTATATTTGGAAGGGCTCTCATAATAGCCAGATCTTCAGTTGCAAAATGTGTTGGGCCTAAAGCTCCATAACAGAATCCTCCGCCAACTGCAACAATCTTTACATTAGCATTATGATAGCACACATCATTACGAATTTGCTCGAGTGGACGAATCGTAGGGAAATTTGCAATAGAATAGGTAAGTACTGTTTTTCCTGACATAGCTAAACCTGCAGCCACGCCGGTCATATTTTGCTCAGCAATCCCACTATTCAGATATTGTTCTGGATATTTTTCAGCAAAATTTGTGGTTACGCCAAATCCAAGGTCTCCTACAATCAGAAATATATCTTTATTTTTTTCGGCGAGACTTTCTAAAGTTTTAATAAATGCTGTTCTCATATTTTATTTACTAATTTATTGATTTCCTTAATTGCGTTTTCGTATTCTTCACCTTTTGGTGTTCTATAATGCCACAAGACTGTATCTTCCATAAAAGACACCCCTTTCCCTTTAACAGTATGAGCAATCATTACACTAGGCTTTTTCTGTTCATTATCAAATTGCTTAAAACATGATCTTATCTCGTCTATGTTATGGCCATCTACCTCTATGGTATTCCAATTAAACATTCTCCATTTATCTGCAAACGGTTCAATTTCCATGATATCACTAGTATGACCTAGGCTTTGAATCTTATTATAATCTACAATAACTATTAAATTATTTAATTTATGATGTGCAGCAAACAAAATCGCCTCCCAGTTCGAGCCTTCATTACATTCACCATCACTTAACATTACTACTACTTTATAATTTTTTTTATCAAGTTTGCCTGCATAAGCCATTCCACAGCCTACTGATAATCCATGTCCAAGTGAGCCTGTAGATAATTCTATTCCAGGAATGTTTTTAGCTGTAGCGTGTCCTGCTAGCATAGTATCATTCTGATAGAATGTTTCAAGCCAATCTTCGGGAAAGAATTTTTTTTCTGATAAAATAGCGTAGAGAATTGCAACTGCATGTCCCTTACTCATAATAAACCTATCTCGATCATCATCTTTCACGTTTTCAGGTGATATGTTCAAATATTCGCTATATAAAACACTCAATAATTCTGCAATTGAAAAAGCGCTTCCTACATGTGAACTACCCGCCTTATTAATCATTTTAAGTACTTTCAACCTGAGCTTATGTGCCAAATATTGAAGTTCGTTTTTAGTTATTTTCATATATTTTTTGTATGAGTAAATTAAATTTTTTATACTGTTTCTTATAATCGAATCGTTCCCCTTCAGCAAAAGCCCTATTTCTGAATCCTTCCAGAATATTTTTGTCAGCAGTAATTTCTATTATAGCATTAGCCAAAGACAATGGGTTCTCTGCTTCATAATTTAGTCCTACTTTTTTTTCTTTTATAATATTATATATATCTCCCGAGCTTATTGAATTTAAGGTAGGTAGTCCAAATGCCATATGAAAGATTAGCTTAATCGGAATTGAAACAGTGGTATTATCAACATAAGAGGCAATGCCAAATCCGCAGATTGAAAAATACTGATTAATAATATTCCCAGGTTGACGGCCAATGTATAAAATATTATTAAGTTTATAAAATGCTATTAATTCGATTAGTTTTTCTTTCAATTGTCCCTCTCCAGCTATAATCAAACCAACCTTACTGCCTTTTTCTTGCAATATTTTCATGGCAGCCACAACAGTAAGAACATCATACTTACTTCCCAGATTTGAAGCCAATATTCCTACAGACTGCCATTTATCGAAGAAGGGATCTTTTTGAAAACCAGTTAAATTCTGTCCAGATCTTATCCCTATCACATCCGTGCAATATGGAATCACTTCATATCTGTCAGCAGCAAGTGAAGGGTTAATTTTTTTTGCAATCTGCATATAATTGTCTGCAACAGAAACAATTGCAGAGGCCTTTCGATAAACCCTATATCTCAAAAAGTATAAGGGAAAAAAGATAATTTTATTTAAAAACTTAAGCTGTTTAGGTATTGTAGATGCAAACAGCTCCGGCCAGGTATCAACCAAATCCATAATTATCTTAAAGCCTAGTTTTTTGTGCAAACGTAATATACCACCAGTCATGAATAATACCGGGTCCAATACAATTGCTACATCAGGATTTTTACATTCACCAGCTGCTCTTTCGATTCCTTTTATAAATTCTTTAAAAAAAAGAATTCTATCAAGAGAAATGTTATTATGGTAACTTCTTGTAGGAAGAATTCCAATTTTATAATTACTATTTACTTGAATATATTTAACGGTTTGGGCATCCTCACTAAACCTATTCACCCTTCTTAGGTGATCATACGATGCCACCCACCATATCACATCA
>CAMDBK010000147.1 GCA_945889235.1 Chitinophaga pinensis | reverse complement strand
TCCAAGCGGTCTGCAATACGAAATAATGAAAGCCGGAACCGGTGATAGACCATTGGCAACTGATAAAGTTACCACGCATTACCACGGAACATTTATTAACGGAAACGTTTTTGACAGTTCGGTGGAACGCGGACAACCTGCGCAGTTTCCTATAAACCGTGTTATTCCGGGCTGGACCGAAGCCCTGCAACTGATGCCAGTTGGCTCAAAATGGAAACTGTGGGTTCCTTACAGTTTAGCTTATGGAGAAAAAGGTTATCCGCCAAAAATTCCTCCGTACAGCGCTTTAATCTTTGAAGTAGAACTCATTTCAATCGATAAATAAAAAGCCTTACCCTGCCCTCTCCAAAGGAGAGGGTGAAAACCAATAACACTATAACCTAATCAATATAAATCAAATGAAACAAACACTTTTATTCCTTTCGCTTTCAACATTAATTCTTGCTTCATGCAAAGAAGAAAAAAAAGACCTTACACTTACCACCAAAGAAGATACTCTTAGTTATGCAATTGGTGTGAGCATAGGAACCAACATCACCAAAGATTTTGAATCACAGGGGTTGGACACAGTTATTGACCTTGACAAATTAATGGCTGCAATGAAAGCTGCACTGGATACCGGAGATGTTGAACTGGCAATGGGCGAAGAAGATGCCAACAAATTTTTGCAGGCATATTTTGGAGGAATTCAGGAAAAACAACAGGCTGAAGAGAAAAAGAAGTTTGAAGGAAACATTGAAAAAGGCGCTGCGTTTCTTGCCGAAAACGGTAAACGAGCAGGGGTAATTACTACTGCAACCGGACTGCAATACGAAATAATTAAAAAAGGAAACGGTGCAAAACCAACAATGGAAAGCACAGTTGAAACCCATTACCACGGTACTTTCCTTGACGGAAGAGTCTTTGACAGTTCGGTAGAGAGAAAAGAGTCCGTGAAATTTCCTGTAAACCGCGTTATTCCAGGCTGGACAGAAGCATTGCAACTGATGCCCGTTGGTTCTAAATGGAAAATATGGGTTCCTTATAATCTTGCTTATGGTGATGGCAGCGGACCGGGCGGAAAGATTGAACCGTATTCAACGCTCGTTTTCGAATTGGAGTTGCTGGGGATTGAGAAGACTAAATAAAAACAAACACGCACAAAAAAGAAAAGGCTCCGATATCGGAGCCTTTTCTTTTTATAAAGAGTTTATAAATTAATTCTTTGCTGTTTGTTTTTCTTCAGCAGTTGCAACAGTAGCTGTTCTGTCCAAAATCATGTAGTCATAGGGTTTACCTAAGTCAACATTGTTTTGTTTTGCTACCAGTTCAATATTGGCAAGCTCTGTCTCCAACGCAAGTATTTCAGCATTAATGCGCGCTACGCTTTGACTGGTTGTGTTTATTTTTTTTGACTTTCCTGTTGACTGAGCGCTAGCTGAAGAAACTGTAAATGTGAAAATTACTGTAAGAATTGTTGCTGATATAAAGTTTAGATTTTTCATGTTTATTATTTTTTAAGTTTTTAGAAAGCAAGGACCTTAACGCCTGCCACTATCTTAATGTTATAGAGCTATTAAACAATTCAATCAACAACCGCCTGTTAATAACCTCAAATTCATAAATAATTAAAATCATAAAAAATCACAGTTGCATTATTAATAGACTGATATCTTTGCAGTCCTTAAAAAATGAATACCATGATAAAGATTACTCTTCCCGATGGCTCTGTGCGGGAATATGAAAAAGGAATAAGTTCACTGGATGTTGCAAAAAGCATCAGTGAAGGATTGGCGCGTAATGTACTTGCGGCCAAAGTAAATGGCGAGGTGCGTGATGCATTGCGCCCGATTGATGAAGATGCTTCACTGGTTTTATTGACTGGAAAAGACGAAGAATCAATGCCCGTTTTGTGGCACTCTTCGGCTCACTTAATGGCGGAAGCGCTGGAAGCCCTTTATCCCGGAACTAAATTTGGTATTGGTCCGCCAGTAGAAAAAGGTTTTTATTACGATATTGATTTAGGTGGTAAATCCTTGTCAACCGAAGATTTCAAGAAGATAGAAGATAAGATGACGGAACTTGCTTCACAGAAAAATCAGTTTGTGCGCAAAGAAGTTTCAAAAGCAGAAGCCATAAAATACTTTGAAGAAAAAGGTGACGAATACAAACTTGACCTTTTAAAAGATTTAAATGACGGCACCATTACTTTTTACACCCAAGGCAATTTTACTGACCTATGCCGCGGACCACATATTCCCGATACCGGTTTTATTAAAGCCATAAAACTTACTAAAGTTGCAGGTGCATATTGGCGCGGTGATGAAACAAAAAAACAATTAACCCGCGTTTATGGTGTTACATTCTTAAAGCAACAGGATTTAAAGGATTACTTAATTCTTTTGGAAGAAGCGCAGAAGCGCGACCACCGCAAGTTGGGCAAAGAAATGGAACTGTTCACCTTCTCTGAAAAAGTGGGAATGGGACTACCGTTATGGCTTCCTAAAGGAGCTGCATTGCGTGAGCGTTTGGAAAACTTCCTGAAGAAAGCACAAATTAAAGCAGGCTATCAGCCGGTTATTACGCCTCACATCGGGCATAAAAATCTGTATATCACTTCGGGGCATTACGAGAAATACGGTAAGGATTCATTCCAGCCGATTAAGACTCCACAGGAAGGCGAAGAGTTTTTTCTGAAACCGATGAATTGTCCTCATCATTGCGAGATTTACAAATCAAAACCACGCTCCTATAAAGATCTGCCGGTTCGATTAGCAGAATTTGGAACGGTTTACCGTTACGAGCAAAGTGGTGAACTGCATGGTTTAACAAGGGTTCGCGGGTTTACACAGGATGATGCCCACTTATTCTGCCGTCCCGACCAGGTGAAGGAAGAGTTTGTGAAAGTGATTGACATTGTGCTGTATGTTTTAAGAGTGTTGGATTTTAAGAATTTTACTGCACAGATTTCGTTGCGTGACCCTGAAAATAAAGCCAAATACATTGGCTCTGACGAGAATTGGGAAAAAGCTGAAAAAGCTATTATTGAAGCTTCTAGTGAACGCGGTTTAATCACTACTCAAGTTTTAGGTGAAGCTGCTTTCTACGGACCCAAGCTTGATTTCATGGTAAAAGATGCCATCGGAAGAAGCTGGCAATTAGGAACTATTCAGGTGGATTACAACCTGCCTGAGCGTTTTGAGTTGGAATACACCGGCAGCGACAATCAGAAACATCGCCCCGTAATGATACACCGCGCGCCTTTTGGAAGTCTGGAGCGCTTTGTTGCGGTATTGATTGAACATTGTGCCGGCAATTTCCCGTTATGGCTAACTCCTGATCAGGTAATCATTCTTCCTATCAGCGAGAAATACAACGACTACGCAAAAAATATTTCTCAATTACTAAATAATTACGATATTCGCAGCCTCTTTGACGAAAGGAACGAAAAAATAGGTCGTAAAATCAGAGAGGCAGAACTTCGGAAAGTGCCGTATATGTTGATTGTTGGAGAGGAAGAGATGAATGAAAATACGGTTTCGGCACGAAAACACGGTTCAGGTGATATTGGTAAATTTACCATTGAAACCTTTGCTGAATTGATTAAAAAAGAAACAGAACTGAATTAATAACTAAAACTAAAAGCAGTATCGCTATAATACCAACATCCAGGCCTCCGTTTGTGCGGGGTCAGAGACCTCCGAAGAAAGAGGATTTACACAACATAAACGAACGAATAAAAGCACCCGAAGTGCGTGTAGTTGGAGAAGGCATAGAATCAGCCGTTTACCCGATTGCCAAAGCACTGAAGATGGCAGAAGAAGCCGGATTTGATCTGGTGGAAATATCACCAAATGCTGTGCCTCCGGTTTGTAAAATTATAGACTATAAAAAGTTTTTATACGAGCAGAAAAAGAAACAGAAAGAGATAAAGTCGAAACAGTCGAAAGTAGTAGTGAAGGAGATACGTTTCGGACCCAATACAGATGAACACGATTTTAATTTTAAACTGAAGCATGCAATAAAATTCCTTGAAGAAGGCGCCAAAGTAAGAGCTTTCGTATTTTTCAGGGGACGTTCAATAGTGTATAAAGAGCAAGGTGAAATTCTGTTGTTGAAATTTGCGAGTGGATTAGAAGAATACGCAAAAGTGGAAATGCTGCCGAAGCTGGAAGGAAAGAGAATGTTTATAATGGTTTCACCGAAAAAGAAGTAAGAAGAGAAACAAGATATAAGAAGCAAGAATTAAGACAATCAACAATTAAAACAAGAACACAATGCCGAAAATGAAAACACACTCCGGTGCTAAGAAAAGATTTTCTTTCACAGGAACAGGTAAAGTAAAAAGGAAACATGCTTTTAAAAGCCATATCCTGACCAAAAAATCTACAAAAAGAAAACGTAACCTTACTAACGATACAATAGTTAGCACCGCGGATATCAGCAAGGTGAAGTTTATGTTAACTGTAGGAAAGTAAAACAGATTTGAGATATCAGATTAGAGATTTGAGACAAAACAAATTAATAATCGTTATCTCACATCTAATATCTCAAATCTCATATCTAAATCAATCAATTATAAACCCGGCAACTAGTTCTATAAGTCACACCATGGTGTGACACTACAGCCAAAAAACAAAAACAACATGCCACGTTCGGTCAACGCAGTCGCTTCAAGAGCAAGAAGAAAAAAAGTTCTCAAACAAACCCGCGGTTATTGGGGAGCAAGAGGTAACGTATTAACAGTTGCCAAAAACACTTTAGAAAAAGGTCTCGGTTATGCATACCGCGATCGTAAAACCAAAAAACGTAATTTCCGTGCTCTTTGGATACAACGTATCAATGCAGGTGCACGCTTAGAAGGCCTTTCTTATTCAGAACTGATGGGAAAAATTCACGCAAAAGGTCTTACCATCAACCGTAAGGTACTTGCTGATTTAGCTACTAATCAACCCGAAGCTTTTAAAGCGGTGATTGATTCAGTGAAATAGTGTAGGGACACTACATGTCGTGTCCTCAGTTAAAAAAGGGAACCATTGGTTCCCTTTTTTATTTACGGCAATTATTCAATCCTCATCTTAATTCCATCTTTCGGGCGCATAGTAACCAAGGCGTCTTTAATAATTTCGTGCGTTTCGGTTCTGCGAAATTTAAAACGTTGCGCCAGCGTTGCAATTACCAATTGCATTTCCATCATGGCAAAACTGTTTCCGATGCAAAGCCTTGGTCCGCCACCAAAAGGGAAATAAGCAAACTTCTTTATATGCTTTGCATTCTCGTCACTGAAACGTTCAGGCATAAATTTATCAGGTTCGCTCCAATAATCGGGATGGCGGTGAACCTGATAAGTCATCAGCATCATATTTTGTTCAGGCGAAACTTTGTACCCGTCAATTTCATCGGCCTGCAATGATTTTCTGCCTATTGTCCATGCCGGTGGATAAAGGCGCATGGTTTCTTCAATCAGTTGTTTGGTGTATTTTAGTTTTGGAATATCTGCAAACTCAGGTGTTCTTCCATTAAGAACCGTTTTCAATTCTTCGCGCAATTTATTTTCTTCCTCGGGATGCTCATCCATCAGCATCCAGAACCAAGAAAGTGCAAGTGAAGTAGTTTCGTGTCCTGCAAGAAAAATAGTCATACACTCATCACGCAATTGTAAGTTGCTCATGCGCTCACCTGTTTCTTCATCCACAGCATCCATCAGCATCGAAAGCAAATCATTCGGTTTCTCCTTTTCATTTCTGCGGCTTTCAATAAAACTATAAATAATATTATCTAATTCCCTACCTGCTTTTCTGAAGTTTAAGTTAGAAGGAACAGGCATCCACAGCGGCCAGCCTATTGGTTTCTTAATTCTGCTGATAGCAAATTCATTGGCTACAGTCAGCGAATTACGAATGATTTCCATCTTGTCACTTACGTTGGAACTGAAGAGCGCTGCCGCCACAATATCCAGCGTAACTTCATTCATGTATTCGGTAATATCAATTTCTTTCTGCTGCTGTTTTACGGTTTCTAATTTAGCTGCAAGTTTTTCAGATGAGAGTGACATCTGCTTAGTGATTTCCACTAATTTTTCTTTATGAAAAGCAGGTTGTGCCAATCTGCGCTGCTTGCGCCAGAAATCACCTTCACTCGTAAGTAAACCATTGCCAAGAAAGAGTTTCAACACTTCGTAACTAAAGCTCTTTACATAGTTTTTGTTGTTTTCCTGCAGCACATGACGGATATAATCAGGCCTGATAATGACCAGTACTTTAAACGCAAGAACATCTACATAAAATATATAGCCAAGCAGTTTGCGTTGTTCGCCAATAAAGCCCAGCACATCTTTATTCATCTCTAAAAGTGAGCCTAAAAGCCAGTGTCCTTTGGCAACAGGAATATTTTTTTCAGTTGACATTTTTAAAATTTTGGATAAAATTATAAATAATTGAAGCTTCAGAGTTTTGAAGTCAAAAAACCACAATAAAAATATTTTATATTTGATATTCTTAAAGACTATTAACCTTAATTTGATACTGACATAATAATTTATATTTGACTGCTGATTGCAAAATAATTATTTATGGTGCAGGCGCTATCGGCTGCACACTGGCTGCATGGCTTAGTGAAAAGCATGAGCATACCTATTTGCTTTGCAGAGGTGAGAGTGCAAACAGAATAAGAGAAAAAGGATTAAAAATTTATTCTCCCGATAGCCTATCATTAAAAACTATTCCCGTAAAAGTTATTGAGAGTATTGATGAGGTTGATAAACCCGATGTGATTGCTTTGGCAGTAAAAAATTATTCGCTGCCCGCAATTGTAAAAAGTATGGAAGGAAAAATACAGAAAAACACGGTTATTCTTGGTTTGCAAAACGGAGTAAAAAATCAGAAAAGCCTCATCTCTGCCTTCTCCAAAGGAGAAGGAGCAGAGGTTCTCTTTGGTGTGCTTGCCTACAACGCCTGGCTTGATGAACCCGGGGTGGTGGGTTATCAGCATAAAGGTGTGATGGTTATTGGTTCTGTAACCAATGCTCACCAACAATCACTGAAAAATTGTGCCGCTGTTTTTAACAAAGGCATTGAAACATTTATTGCCAAAAACTGGCAGAATGTAGCGCACACCAAACTGCTGATTAACCTTGGCAATTCAATTACCACGCTGCTTGGTAAAAATTTCAAAGACACTGAACGTACTGATTTACTGCTGAACATAACAAGTAACATGATGCTGGAAGGAATGAATATTCTGAAAGCTGAAGGCATAAAAGAAGAACGTATCAAAGGCCTGCCCTCATGGACTTTATTAAAAGCAAGCGCTGTTTTGCCGCAGTTTATTACTGCTCCGCTCTTCCGCAAAAACATAAAGAAAATGG
>CAMDBK010000146.1 GCA_945889235.1 Chitinophaga pinensis | reverse complement strand
TGTCACCCTGAGCGTAGTCGAAGGGCAATAATTGATGCTTCGCATTTCGACTATACTCAGCATGACAATTACAAGGTAGCTTTCTTTTTAAACGCCTCTTCTGTTTGTTTGTCAAAAAACACCCAGAACAACGGAGTATACCCGCGTAACTCACCTGTTTGCATATTGTAAATAGGTATTCTTGGAGCAACTCCCAATACCTTTTTTTCAAGTTGCATCGTTTCTTTATTCAGATGCCATGTTTCTTTTACTTTTAATGAAACTATATCCTGAGACAAATCAGAAACTACAATTTTCATTTGCTGTTCAAATGGCGGATTGGGATTATCTACAAACATTGTGTCAACCAGTTGTCCTGCTTTCTTAACATCATCAATGCTCAGCGGAGTGCCATCAATAAAATGATACGCCTGTAATTTTCCTGCATAAACGGCTTCAAAAATTTCAGCTACAAGTTTTGAGTATTCCGAAAAATCCTGATCATCTACATCATCAAAATAGGTGGTGGGAGCATCAACCGCATAAATCATTGGCTTTGTCCAGCCAGCTTCTTTAGTTGCAGGTTGAGCAGTTTCATTTTGTTTAGTTTGTTCTTTGCAGGAAAGAAGAAGCGCAAACGATAAAAAAAGGAGTAGGTTTTTCATTTGTTTGGTTTTTGTTTACGTCATGCTGAACTCGTTTCAGCATCTCATCATAAGACCCTGAAACAAGTTCAAGGTGACGTTTCGGTTATTAATTTGAATTTTTAATTAATTGAATATAAAAACTAATGCTCTCTTTGTAACTCTCAATAGAAATTCGTTCGTCTGTTCCGTGAATTCGTTTTAAATCTGCATCAACTAAACGTGTTGGTTCAAAACGAAAAATATTTTTGGTAAGATTTTTATAATGCTTTGAATCCGTTGCTCCCAGCACAAGATAAGGTGCCACCAATACATCAGGAAAAATCTGCTGCGTAGTTTTCTGCAGCAATTTAAAACTTTCTGATTCGGTATCCGAAACAAAAGAAGGTTCATCACCAAACTGACTGGTCATGCCGATTTTAATGCGTTCATCATTCAAAACCGTTTTCACAAAGTCAATAACACCCTGTATGCTATCACCCGACATAATGCGGAAATTAATTACCGCACTTGCTTTAATCGGAAGCACATTTTCTTTTTCACCGCTTTTAAAAATAGTAGCAGCTATGGTGGTGTGCATGCTCGCACGTGTAGAATTTTTCTTGTCTAACTGACTTTCAATAACCGGCCCGAACAACCACCTGTTTGCAAAAACCAAACGCATTCCAAAATCCATTTCAGGACCAACATAATCTAACATGGCAGAACCTACTCCCTCCATTTTAGTGGGAAATGAATGTGTTTCTAATTTTGAAATTGCAGCACTTAAAATTCCAATGGCGGTTTGTTTGGGCGGCATAGAACTATGGCCACCTTCTTCTTCCACTGTCAGTTCTAAACTCACATACCCTTTCTCCGCAATGCCAATTATGGCAACCGGTTTTGCAATACCCGGAACAATTCCGCTGATGATAGAACCGCCTTCATCAATTACAAATTCAAGTTCCACATGTTGTTCCTGTAAATGTTTCGCAATTTTAAATGCACCTTCCTTCCCTCCTATTTCCTCATCATGTCCGTATGCAAGGTAAACAGTGCGTTCCGGTTTAAAATTTTCACGCACTAAATATTCCACCGCTTCCATCTCGCTCATAATTCCGCTCTTAATATCCAGTGCACCGCGGCCAAAAACGAATCCATCTTTCACCACACCATCAAAAGGCGGATGTGCCCAACCGGGCAGCGTTAGCGGGTCAACGGGCACCACATCCTGATGCGCCATGAGTAAAATTGGTTTCAGGCTGACATTACTTCCCTGCCATTTATAAAGCAAACTATAGGTATTGATTTTTTCAAGCGTTAAGAATGAATCAACTAAGGGAAAAGAGTTTTGCAAAAAACGGTGCAAGCCATTAAACTGACTCGTATCCATCTTTCCTGAATCCTGATAAGAAATAGTTTTGAATTGTATGGCCTCACTCAAACGCTGTATAGTTGCATCATCGGTTTTATAAAGCGGAACTGCTTCAACGCTGATTTGCTTTGAATGAAAAGAAAGCGTTCTGAAAATAAGAACAGCAGCAAGCAACAGAACAGAAGAAAAAATTATCAGCAGAATTCTTTTCATGAGAAATTTAGTGTGGTAAAAATAGGTTTTTTAACACAGAAGGTTTTCACGCAAAGGCGCAAAGAAATATATCCGCTTTTATTCTTTCACAAATTTCTGAACCCCGTTTTTGCTTTTCACAAAATAGACACCTGCTGCAAATGACGAAACATCAATATTGGTTTTATCGGACAGAACATTTCTTGATACTATTTCTTCGCCAACAATATTGAAAACACGAATTTCATTTATCGCATTTTCAATAGTGAGCATATTGCTTACAGGATTTGGATATAATTTGAACACTGAATTATTCCCGGCATTATTAACACCTACCGGAATAGGGTCAATGCAAACAGTATGAACTTTGGTGATGTAGTTGAAATTTATACCCGGGTTGAAATTCATTCCTTCTAAGACCGTGAAATCGCCACCGAGATAAAGCTCATTATTGAAATGTGTCATGCAGTTTACCTTGCTGTCAAAACCACTGTGCTCACCGGTTACAGTAAAATGATCGTCCAGAGTAGCATCATAGATAAAGGCGTTCTGTTCATCTTCACCTAATTCCATCAATTCTCCGCCCACCCATAAATAACCATTGAATTGTTCAAGCGCTAAACGGTTAATACCTCCGGGAGAAGAAGCTGTTGACCAGGCGCTGCCGTTATAAACATTCAATCCGTTAAGAAGGTTGCCGCCCACACTTGAATAATCACCACCGGTAAAAAGTTTGCCGTCATAAGCATAAAGACAACTCAACCTTCCGCTGCTTACAACATTACTTCCTGTATTGGGCGAAGAAAATGCAGAGCCATTCCAGAACACTACTTTATCACAAACCACTCCGTTGGCAGTGGTAAACCTTCCTCCAAAAACAAGCTTATCTTCCCACACCGTCATGGCATAACAGCCTGCTGAATTTCCGGTTAAGCCCGTGCCAAGTGCAGCCCAGTCTGACCCATCCCATGTAGCAATACGGTTAGCATTTAACTGAAACCCGTCAACCTGCGAAAAATCACCGCCAACATATAATTTGTTTTTATAAACCCAGAGCGCATGCACCGCATGGCTGGTGCTTCTATAATCATTATTGGTGCAAAGGCTGTCCCATTGGTTTCCATCATAACTGGCTAAAAAATTAAATTGATTCGTGATCGTAAATGTTCCGCCTACAAAGAGTTTTCCTTTGTAAACCGCCATAGCTCTCACGCCAGTAAAAAACTGGGGCACGTTGTTCAAATTTTCAAAGGATGCACCATTCCATGCCACAATGCTATTGCAGGGAACTCCATCTGCCGAAGTAAAATCTCCGGCAATAATGAGCTTACCATTATATTCACACATCACATTAACTCTTCCGTTAAGCCCTGCATTTACCTGCACTGAATCAAAATCCTGCAGCAGGCCTGCCAAACCTGTTTGGGTAAGGTTTACAGAATTCCAGATAGGGGCGCGTGCACCGTTCAGGTAGGTTTCCATACGCACTAACTGCCCTGCTGTAAAACGGTTCATACATGAATCGCTGGAATAGTCCATGTAGTTTTCTATCATGTCAAACTGGTCGCCATCACCACCGTTGACAGCAGGACGAAAGGGATTTTGTGCGGTAATATCATCATCATCCGTTGCACAGGTATTGGGTGTTGCGGAGCAGGCAAGCGAGAGTGGAGTGGAAGTGAGTAAGGGCGGTGTATCACATACTTTGTCGTTATCCGTAAGGCAGTTGTTATTAGTGCAGCTGCCTTGGAATGTATGCAGCAGCCCCAACCAGTGACCCACTTCATGTGTTCCTGTTCTGCCCAGAGCAACATCACCGTTGTTGCTTAAACCAAAAGCATCGTAAACGATTACTACCCCGTCAATGGAATCCAGACGTGATGTGCCGATGTCCCAGGGAAAGGTGGCATAACCGAATGCAGCGTCTGAGGCATCGGTGTTATGAATTACATAGAGGTTGAGATACCGGTCGTTGGGCCAGTGTATCAATGCTTTCAAGGCGCTGTCTTCGGTTACGTTTTGCCAAAGATGGTCAACAGAAAGCATGGAAGCAATACGGTTTATTCCATCGGTGCAGTTTCCATCAGGGTCTTTTTTCGCCAGTTCAAATTGTATCTGAGTGTCTACGGCATCGCTGCTGAAATTGCTGCCGCCAAAGTTGCGGTAGTCCTGATTAAGTATCGCTATCTGCTGTGCTATGCGCTCATCTGAAACATTTGAAACTGTTCCGGGGTTTGCATCCTGCGGACGGTGGATAACATGCACCACCACGGGTATCACATATTTTGTACCGGTTGAAGTGCTTTTTTCCTGAGGCCCTGTTAAACGGTTATAATATTCCTGTTCCATTGCAATTCGGTTAGCTTCAATCTGCGGAAAGCGTTGACTGATTATTGTACTGTATTCATCCGTTACGCAACGCTTGGTGGTTTGGGCTTGCAGGTTTGCAGAAAGAAAAAAACAAAGTGCAACCGAAAGAAGGGAGTAGAGGTTTTTCATGAGGTGAAATTTTATGGTTAAACAAATGTAAATAATTTAGTTATATGCTTTATAACGTTATAGTCCTTTAAAAGACTACTTTTGCACCCTCAAATTTTTAAACCCTACATGAAGAATATAAGAAATATTGCCATTATTGCCCACGTTGACCATGGAAAAACGACCCTTGTTGACAAAATTTTACATCAATGCAACCTTTTCCGCGAGAATCAGGCAAGCGGTGAACTTATACTCGACAACAACGATTTAGAGCGCGAGCGCGGAATTACCATCCTCGCGAAAAACGTTTCGGTGCAATACAAAGGCACAAAGATTAACATCATTGATACCCCGGGTCACGCTGACTTTGGCGGTGAGGTGGAACGTGTGTTGAACATGGCTGACGGTGTGCTGCTGCTGGTAGATGCCTTTGAAGGCCCCATGCCGCAAACCCGTTTTGTGTTGCAGAAAGCAATTTCATTGGGACTGAAAGCCATTGTGGTGATTAATAAAGTGGATAAGCCTAACTGCCGTCCTGATGATGTGCATGATTCGGTTTATGAGCTTTTCTTCAACCTTGAAGCAAGTGATGACCAGTTGAATTTCCCTACCATTTATGGCTCTTCGAAACATGGCTGGATGAACACCACCTATAAAGAGCAAACCGAAAACATTATTCCGCTGCTGGATTGTATCGTTCAACATATTCCGGAGCCAAAAACATTAGAAGGTTCTTTGCAACTGATGATTACTTCACTGGACTATTCTTCGTTTGTGGGAAGGATAGCCATCGGGCGTATTCTGCGCGGAGTTGTAAAAGAAAACATGCCTATTTCGTTGGTAAAACGTGATGGGAAAATTGTGAAATCAAGAATAAAAGAGCTTTACATTTTTGATGGATTGGGCAAGCTGAAAGTAAGCGAAGTGGAAGCCGGAGATATTTGTGCCGTAAGCGGGATCGAGGGATTCGAAATCGGTGATACCATTGCCGACTTTGAAAATCCTGAAGGTTTGAAACCGATTAGCGTTGATGAACCAACCATGAGCATGTTGTTTACAATTAACAATTCACCTTTTTATGGCAAGGAAGGTAAGTTTGTAACATCTCGCCACATCAAAGAAAGACTATACAAAGAGATTGAAAAAAATCTGGCACTTCGCGTGGAAGAAACCGGTTCACCCGATACACATATTGTTTATGGTCGTGGAATTCTGCACTTATCCATTCTTATTGAAACCATGAGACGCGAAGGCTACGAATTACAGGTAGGACAGCCACAGGTTATCATTAAAGAAATTGATGGCAGAAAACATGAGCCTGTTGAGACACTTACAATAGACACTCCCGAAAACACAACAGGGAAGGTTATTGAATTGGTAAGCCAGAAAAAAGGTGACTTATTAGTGATGGAACCAAAAGGCGACCTTATCCACATGGAATTTGAGATACCTGCAAGAGGTTTGATAGGATTAAGAAATAATATTTTAACGGCAACAGCAGGTGAAGCCATTATGGCGCACCGTTTCAAAAGCTATGAGCCATGGAAAGGCGATATTCCGGGAAGAATAAACGGGGTTTTGATTTCAATGGGGCATGGTGTTTCAACATCTTATTCCATTGATAAACTGCAAGACAGAGGTTTCTTTTTTGTTGACCCGGGCGATGAAGTTTATGGCGGAAGAATCATCGGTGAAAACAATCGTATGGATGACCTCGTTATCAATATCATGACAGAGAAAAAGCTAACCAATATGCGTGCTTCTGGCACTGATGCAAAAGTGAGAATTGCACCTGCACGTAAATTCTCATTGGAGGAAGCAATGGAATACATCCAGGAAGATGAGTATGTGGAAGTAACTCCGAAGTCAATTCGTTTGCGTAAGATTTACTTGGACGAAAACGAGCGCAAGCGCAAAAGCAAATAGTAATGCTGCGTCATGCTGAACTTGTTTCAGCATCTCACTAGACCCTGAAACAAGTTCAGGGTGACAATATCTTCTTGTAAATTATTTCTATAGTTTTACAGCATGTCTGTAAGAACCTTTGACATGACCTGTTCCCGTATGGGAATAATTGTCCTTATTTTAGTGTTGTTTCCGCTGATAGTGGCAGGTTCAATGATTGCCATTTTAGTTGCTGCCGGCAATGACCTGCCCGACTGGGCACTCGTGGTTATAATCTTTCTTATTCTTTTACTAACTGCATACTGGCTCATCGGGTTCATAAAAAAATGGGGAACCGTTCCTTGCACGGTTGAAATTTCGGAAAGGGAACTGAAAATTACGTTGAAGAAAAAATCAGTGTTCTATCCGGGAACAGTTTTTCAGTCTTCATGGGCTGATTTAAAATCCGGAAGTTCAGGCTACGAAGTGCAACGTCAGGAACGTTTTTATAAAGTTCAATTTTCTAAACCTGACTTAACTGTTTACTTAAACTCTCCTGAAAAAGTAAGAGACTCAAATCACGAAACAGAATTCAGTTCCTTGTTTCTTGCTTATGTTGCGCTGCAAAATGTGGATTCAGAAAAGCAAGGAAAACAACAAATTGACACTCGTAATTTTTATCAGAGTAAATGGGCAAAAGTGATTACTTAGTCGCCCCTCAAATTGTCTATAACAGGTGATTTTATTGACATTGTTGAAAATACAGGTGATAAAAATCTGCCGAAAAAGTAATGATTAGTATTAAAAAGCGGCAAATTTGTTCATGCTTGCAAAACAAAAAAACAGTTCACAAATG
>CAMDBK010000145.1 GCA_945889235.1 Chitinophaga pinensis | reverse complement strand
AAACAATATTTTAAAATACCGTTTCCAGCATTTGGTAAAACTGGATGTTGAGTTTAACATCTATAAAGTTTCCTTAGGTATCAGCTACCGTTATAATAGCTTTATGCAAAATGCAGATAAAATATTTTATGATTTGGATGCTGGTATTTTGCCAACTGGATTAAAAAATATTGGTCTGATTGAGGCAAGAGGAGATATTGCGAACCGCGACCCACTATTACCATCCTCATGGACGCTGAATGATGCTGCTAAAAAGCCCGGAATTTCAATTGTTGATTTACGCCTGGGTTACACCATTAAAAAGGCTCATAAGCTCAATTTTATTGTGAATAATTTATTCAATGTTGAGTATGCACTTCGCCCGCTCAACATCAATTCAATGAGAAACTATAATTTACAGTACACACTTTCTTTTTAACATCAATTAAAAAATAATATGGCTACTAAAACAGCACCGGTAAATCTTAACGAACAACGCGAACACAGTTTTTTTAATGATGTATTACAGTATTTTGACAGGGCATCTGCCTACCTCGATCATCCATCCGGTGTATTGGAACAGATAAAATATTGCAACAGTGTTTACCGCATGAAATTTCCGGTAAAGATTGACGGCAAAATTGAAGTTATTGAAGCGTATCGAGCTGAGCACAGTCATCATAAACTACCTACCAAAGGTGGTATCCGTTACAGCATCCATGTTAATCAGGATGAAGTAATGGCGCTGGCTGCATTGATGACCTATAAATGTGCCATTGTTGATGTACCTTTTGGTGGAGCTAAAGGCGGAATAAAAATCAGTCCGCGCAAAACTTCACCAGAGGTTTTGGAAGCTGTTACAAGAAGATATACTGCCGAGTTGATTAAGAAAAATTTTATCGGTCCCGGCATTGATGTGCCTGCTCCTGATTACGGTTCCGGTGCCCGCGAAATGGCCTGGATTGCCGATACTTATTCTGCCTTTTTTCCAACGGAATTAAATGCCATTGCCTGCGTTACAGGAAAACCATTAAGTCATGGCGGTATTCAGGGAAGAACTGAAGCAACCGGACTTGGTGTTTATTACGGATTGAAAGAAGCATTCAGCAAAAAAGAAGATGTAAAACAATGGGGCTTAACACCCGGATTGGAAGGAAAAACGGTAGTAGTTCAGGGACTTGGAAACGTAGGTTATTATGCAGCGAAATTTATGCACGAAGCCGGTGCAAAAGTTATTGCTATTTGCGAGTACGATGCAACCATTTACAATCCCAAAGGAATTGACCCCGACAAATTACTTGAACATAAAAAAGCAACTGGCGGAACAGCAAATTTCCCGGGTGCAAAAACTATTAAAGAAAATACAGCAGGCTTAGAAATTGAGTGCGATATATTAATTCCTGCTGCATTGGAAAATCAAATTCACTCGGGCAATGCAAAACACATAAAAGCAAAAGTAATTGCCGAAGCAGCAAACGGACCGGTAACTCCTGAAGCTGAAAAAGTATTATTGAAAAAAGGCGTTTATATTATTCCTGATATTTACCTCAACGCAGGAGGTGTTACTGTTTCTTATTTTGAGTGGCTCAAAAATCTTTCACACGTTCGTTTCGGAAGAATGGAAAAACGCTACGAAGCACGAATGAACCACAATATTCTTGAAACGATTGAAAAAGCAAGTGGTTCACGTATTAACCGTGTACAAAAAGAATTAATTGAACGCGGTGCAGATGAACGCGATTTGGTTTATTCAGGTCTGGAAGAAACAATGATTAATGCTTATAACACAATCCGCGACCGCTACAAATCAACCAAAGGAATGCCCGATTTGCGTACAGCAACATTTGCATCAGCAATAGATAAAGTTGCTATTTCGTATCAGAATTTAGGAATTTTCCCATAAACAATTTTTGTTTGACACACTACAACCCCGCCCGGCAAATGTTTGGCGGGGTTGTTTGTTTTAAATCTATTTTTACTGCTAAATTATAATCATGAAAATTGCTCTTGCACAACTCAATTACCACATCGGTAATTTTGAAAATAATACAGCAAAAATTATTTCTGCTATTGAAAAAGCAAAGAGCGATGGCGCAGATTTAGTGGTGTTTGCAGAGTTGTGTGTGTGTGGTTACCCACCCCGCGATTTTCTGGAATTCAAAAGTTTTATTGATGAATGTGATAAAAGCATTGGGGAAATTGCTGCAAGTTGTAAAGGCATAGCAGCAATTGTTGGTGCACCATCGCCTAATTCTGAAATTCAGGGAAAAAATCTTTTCAACTCTGCTTATTTTTTGAATGAGGGGAAAATTGAAAAAATAATTTCTAAAGCGCTTTTACCTACTTATGATGTGTTTGATGAGTATCGTTATTTTGAACCATCACGCAAGTTTGAGGTTATACAATTTAAAGGCGAGCGCATAGCGTTAACCATTTGCGAAGACATCTGGGATATCGGGCAAGACCCCATGTATGTAGTAAATTCTATGGATGAACTTGTAAAGCAAAAACCAACGTTAATGGTGAATATTGCTGCCTCACCTTTTGATTACGATCATGCAGAAGAGCGGAGGAAAGTGATGCGTTACAACGCTGAAAAATATAAACTGCCTCTGTTTTATGTGAACCATGTTGGTGCTCAAACCGAACTTATTTTTGATGGCGGCAGCATGGTTGCAGATAATAGTGGGAACATTGTTGAAGAACTGAATTATTTCAAAGATGATTTTAGAATTTTCGACACACAGAGTTTAGTTGCTGAAAAAAAACTAAGCAAAACCTATTCTAAAATCTCGCGCATTCACGATGCATTGGTTCTTGGAATTAAAGATTATTTTGAGAAGATGGGCTTCAGCAAAGCCATTCTCGGATTAAGCGGAGGTATTGATTCTGCTGTGGTTCTCGCACTTGCTTCACGCGCATTGGGAAAGGAAAATGTCAGCGTTTTACTTTTGCCTTCGCAGTTTTCTTCTGACCATTCTATATCTGACTCCGAAGAAATGTGCAAACGATTAGGAACAAAGTATCACACAATCGGTATCAAAGAAATTTTTTCAGTGATTGATAATAAGCTGAAACCAATTTTTGCCGGAATACCTTTTAATGTTACTGAAGAAAATATTCAGGCACGAATTCGTGGAATATTGTTGATGGCAATGACAAATAAATTCGGAAGCATTTTGTTGAACACAACTAATAAAAGTGAAGCTGCAGTTGGTTACGGAACATTGTATGGCGATATGAATGGCGGTCTTTCAGTGCTGGGCGATGTTTACAAAACGCAGGTTTATGAATTAGCCGACTACATCAACAAACTTGATAATTGCATCTCTGAAAATATTATTACAAAAGCTCCTTCGGCAGAACTACGAGAAAACCAAAAGGATTCAGACTCGCTTCCTGAGTATAGTATTCTTGACGAAATTCTTTTTGACTACATAGAAAAACACCTTGGTCCGAAAGAACTGATTGCAAAAGGATACGATGAAAAATTGGTGTCGCGGATATTGAAGTTAGTAAACACCACTGAATACAAGCGCCATCAACTTCCGCCTGTATTACGCGTTTCTTCAAAAGCTTTCGGAGTGGGCCGCAGAATGCCTATTGTAGGGAAATATCTTTCCTGATTAATTGTTGCGGTAATCTTTGAAATATTCCATCAGAATTTTGCGGGCAATAAAAATTCTGCTTTTCACTGTTCCCATAGGAATATCAAGTTGTTCGGAAATTTCCTCGTATTTATAACCTTCAACGTGCATCATAAAAGGTACACGGTATTGCTCTTCCAATTTGTTTATTCCTGCATTTATTTCTTTCTCGGCTAATTGAGAAGTAGGAGAAGTAAAGCCAGAATCCTGAGGCATATTGAGATAAAACAAGTCTTTTGTATTGTCGAACAATTCACCTGAACGTTGCTGCCTGCGGTAATTATTAATGAAGGTATTCTTCATAATAGTATGCATCCAAGCCGAAAGGTTGGTACGGTCAGTAAATTTTTCTCGATACGTGAGTGCTTTTACAATTGTATCTTGTAAAAGATCGTTGGCATCTTCCATATCTGCGGTGAGTTTCAGAGCAAAATATTTGAGTTTATTACTAAGGAAAGATACCTGAGTGTTGAATTCTATTGCTGTCATGATTTGTTTGTTTTGGTGGTACAAACTTAATACATGTTACAACGCACTGTTTAATAAATTCGATTAATTGTTAAACAAAATTATTTACACGGTTATTTTATATATAACAAAACGGTTTTACTAAATCTGAAATCCGATGAATTGATGAGGTAGAACGATGTTCGTATTTCGTAATTTATAAGACACGAACATCGTGTCGCTACTGGATGGACTCTAATAGGCAATGAATATCGCCACAGCAGGAAATGCAAAAAACATTTTCAAGATTGGCAAAATCAATGTTACAGGATTGCATACCTGCCACATAAACCGGGCGGTCAGGGCAAGTCTTCTGCATAGCGTGTATGTATTCTTTTATTCCGCCATCTATAGGCGAAGTAATATAAGTAAGAAGATAGTCGGGTTTGCGGTTTCTTACCACATAAGCCAAATCCTTTAAAGGTAATGATTGCCCAAGGTAAATAACCTTATGTCCGTATTTACGCAACAGGTAATTGGTAAAAAGTAAGCCAATTTCATGCAGTTCACCTTCAGGCAAAAAGAGAAGGAACAATTTGGATTCAGGGATTGTGTTTTTTGCCAGTCCGTCAATAGCCACAATCACTTTCTGGCGTACAATATTTGAAACAAAATGTTCCTGAGCCGGAGTAATATTACCGGTTTGCCACAACACGCCAATTTTATCAAAGAACGGATAAATTACATGCAGCATTGCATCTTCAAAACCATCGCGCTTAATGAATTCCGTCAGTTGCGTTTCAAATTTATCTTCATCCATTTCAACCATGGCGAGAACCAGTTTTTCAATCTGAGCATCAAAATTTGTTTCGCCTGAAGTAACTTTTTCTACCTCTTTGCAAATTTCAGTTTCGCAGAGGCAGGCAATTTTTGAAATTTTATATCCTGAATTATTCAGCAATGAAATATTGAGCAGTTTTTTCAACTGCTCGTCATTATAATACCTGAAATTAGTTTCGGTGCGGCTGGGTTGTATGATGTTAAAACGCTTTTCCCAGATGCGGATTGTGTGGGCTTTTACGCCAGAGAGTTTTTCAAGATCTTTAATTGTGTAATGTCCCATGTTTATTGTTCAGCAATAATACAAACAAAAGGAGAAAATGTTTTAAGAACATCATTTTTTACCGCAGAGCGAGCGGAGATAACGCAAAGTACCGCAGAGAAAAAAGAATTGCATATTTGCTGAAAATATTTATAAATGCGATTGATACTTTTCCTTTCTGCCTGTTTACTTAGTTCCTGTATTTCTTACAAACCAATTATGATTACAGGAATAAAAGATGTAAAAACTGCCAGCATTTCGGGTGACAATATGGAACTTTCTTTTAATCTTGAAGTGAATAACCCCAACGGTTTTAAGGTTGTGTTGAAGGAGTCAGATCTTGATATTTCTATTAATGATAAATCGCTGGGCAGAACTTTTTCAGCAGAAAAAATGGTAATAAAACGCAGAACCACTTCAAGCAACCCTGTAAAACTTAGTATGACTTACCGTGATTTTATGGCGGCAACTATTGGAGGAATTGGGTTGCTGTTAAAAAGTGAACCGGTTACCTTTAAAGTGAAGGGTTCAATTAAGGGCAGAATTGGCTGGCTGAAAAAAAATATCCCTATTGAGACTACTCAGAAAATCAAACTGTAGTAAGGCTTTTCAGCAAGTTGTTGGTCGAATAAACATGGTTTTGTGTATCAGAAACTTGACTTTAGTCGATGGATAGCTTATATTTGTATATTAATTACAAACTTTCATCTACAAAAAGATGTTTTTTGTTGCAGGGATGTGCCCACCTTCCGCAAAAATAAAAACTTATAACAATGGATAATTCATTTGACCTTAGTTCGGCACTCGGAATGAAAACCCCTTTTTCTGAAAATGAAAAAGATTTTTTTGAAATCCGTAAAGATATTTTGCGCGAAAGCCTTTGGGATATTTATGATAAAACATCCAACTTTGAAACTATTGCTTCTATAAAATCAGTGGAATATGTGAATGATTCACTTTCACTTACTGCTGAAAGCACAGGCAGTTCATTGCTGCGTTGTTATAAGCCGGTAACACTGATTGTAGCTGAGCCGGATAAATTTTCGAACTATTCTGATATCTCAGAAATAGTGGAAGAAAAAGTAAAGTCTATAATTTGCTTAGGCAAAAATGTGAACGATGTATTTAGCGCCTTTGGTAACGGAAATGCCCGACTGCTTATTAACGCTGAAACAATAACAGAAGCTGTGAAAATAGCTTCTGTTATTAGTAAAGCTGGTGAGATGGTATTGTTTTCACCGGCATCGGATAATGTAGGGAAGGATGCAGGGAAGGCGTTTAATAAGGCGGTGAGAAAATTAAAAGCCTCACCCCCAGCCCCTCTCCGAGGGAGAGGGGAGCAGAGTGCTACCTAATATTTTACACAAACATTTTTTGGTTCGGTAAAGAAACGCAGGGCTTCCCATCCGCCTTCGCGACCAACTCCTGAACTTTTCATGCCGCCAAAAGGGGTGCGCAAATCGCGGACAAGCCAGCAGTTAATCCATATGATTCCGCTTTTGAGTTGAGCAGCTACGCGGTGGGCTTTGCTAAGGTTTTCTGTCCAGATGGTACCGGCTAAACCGAATTCGGTAGCGTTGGCAAGTTGTAATGCCTCTTCTTCTGTTTCAAAAGATTGAAGCGTAACAACCGGACCAAAAATCTCTTCCATGTTGGTGCGGCAGTTTTGGGATAGGCCTTCTATTACAGTTGGCTCAATGAAATATCCTTCTTCAAAGTTTTCTACTGTTTTGCGTTTACCTCCGCAGAGGATTTTTCCGCCTTCTTGTTGAGCCAAGTCAATGTAGGAAAGCACTTTTTGCATGTGTTGTTCTGATACAATTGCACCTAATTTTATAGTATCATCAGCGGGATTACCGACAGATAGTTTCGCTGTGCGCTTAACTAATTCATCGCGAAATTTTTCGTACAGCGGTTTTTCAATTAATATGCGCGAACCGCAGAGACAGATTTCGCCTTGGTTGGAAAAAGAAGAGTTCAAGGTTGTCTTAATTGCTTCTTCAAAATTGCAGTCTGCGAATATGATGTTAGGATTTTTTCCGCCCAATTCAAGTGAGAGTTTTTTGAACAGCGGGGCAGCGGTTCGCGCTATTTCAGAGCCTGTTTTGGTGCCGCCTGTGAAGGAGATTAAGGGAATATCGGGATGAGTTGTAATGGTTGCGCCTACTATATGTCCGTAGCCATGCACGATGTTGAGCACCCCGGGAGGGAGACCTGCTTTGATGC
>CAMDBK010000144.1 GCA_945889235.1 Chitinophaga pinensis | reverse complement strand
CAGGTAAACTACTCTGTAATCACCAATTCTGATACGCCAAAGATTCTCTTTTTGTCCTTGTAATTTTTTTGAACCCGGTGGACGGGGATTTTCAGAAAGTTTGTCTATTGCCGGGCTTATTCGCTTTACAAAAGTTGACGGAAGTTTCTCAAATTCTTTTTCGGCAGATTTTCTGAATGATATGCGATACATTCAAAGTTTACCTTTTTTCCGTAGATTCTTCTTTACCTGTTCCCAACTTACAAGAGGTTCATTTTTTCTTTCAGAAGCAATAATTCCGTCAAAAATATCCTCTAACTGTTCTTCGTATTTTTTCCAAACTTCAAAATCAATTACAACCGCTTTTTTACGATTTTTTTCGTCTGTTATATAATTAACGCCTTTCATTGTAAACACTTATTATTACTGCAAAGATATTACTTTTTAAGCAATAACCACTCTTCGGGATTTGTCTTTTCGTTTCCTTTCCAAATCTCAAAATGCAGTTCTGTTTTTCCTTCTGAGTCATCGGTGTGTACTTTGCCTATTTCCTGTTTTACTTTTATTTTGTCATCCTTTTTTACAAATACTTCTTCCAGATTTGAATATACACTGATATAATCACCATGCCGCACCATTACTGCGCGGTATGCACCCGGTATAGAAATAATTGCAGAAACAGTTCCGTCAAAAACGGCCCGCGCTTTTGATTCTTTATCGGTTCCAATATCAATTCCATTGTTGTTGATTTTTACGTTGGGCAAATCAGGATGCGTGCTTTCACCAAAATGTCCCGTAATGATTCCTCTGTCAGAGGGCCAGGGTAATTTACCTTTGTTCAATTCAAAATTACCTGAAATCAAGATCTCTTCAGGAGTCAATGAAAATCCTGATGGCGTTTCTTTTACCTCTTTACCTGCCAGCTTATCAGCAGCAGCTTTTTTACGGGCTTCTTCTTGACGTTTTTTTATTTCTTCGGCAATAATCCGTTCAATTTCTTTTTGCAGTTTTTGCGCTTCGTTTTGTTTTTGCTTCAGTTCTTTTTTTAGTTGTGCTTCTCTGTCCTGAAGGTTTTCAAGCAGTTCATCTTTTTCTTTTTTCTCTGAAGTAAGTTTCAGCTTTTCCTGTTCTTCATTGGTTAGTAAAGCTGCTTTTTCGGTTCTTGATTTTTTAAGTACATCAATTTTTTCGCCTAATGCAAGTTGTGTTTCTTTAATAATTTTTGCCTGCTTTTTCCGGTAATCGGCATATTGCTGAATGTATTTCAAACGCAGATAAGCCTGATTAAAATCTTTGGATGAAAAAATAAACATCAGCTTGTTGTACGAGTTTTGATTTTTCCACGCGAAATAAATCATCTGCGCATATTCAGCTTTCAGTTTTTTTAAATCATTTTCCAGCGAACCAACTACTGAATTGGTTTGGTTGATTTGCCTGTCAATCAACTTTACTTCTTTTGAAATAGTTTTAATCAGTTCCTGACGCATTTCAATTTTTGTTCCCAAAAGGCGCAACTGATTCAGCGATTTTTTCTTGCTGTTTTCGGTTTCATCCAACAGCTTGTTGGTGTATTTTATATCATCCTGCAAACGTTTTTTCTTTTCTTCAAGTTCCTTTGCAGTTTGCGCAAAGGAAGCAAAAGTAAGCAGCAGCAATAAAAAAGATAAAATAAAATTATTCCTTTTTTTCATCTGTTGTTTTCAGGTTGTAGTCGCTCAGTTTCATTTGCGAATAATTTGCAGGAATGTTTGCCGGAAAAGTTTGCGGAACATTTACCTCTATTTTAGAATACGTAAGTTTTACCTCAATATTATCTTTTGCCCTGAAATTAAATAATACTTCTGATGGAAATGATTGTTCACCAATAGGAATAAAACCTGAATACCCTGCATCTAATTTGCGGTTGGAATTCAAATCTTTGAGTTTCATTTCTTCAATTTTCCAGGTTGCACTGCTCAGAAAAATGCTTTGTAAAATCACATTTAAGCTGTCCTGTCCTTTCAATTCTTTTTTCAGCTTTCTTCTTCCTATTGTGTTTAATACGTATCGGTCTTTATCGGCTGATGATTCAAATTTATTAATTTCATATAACGTAAAATTATTGCCCGTAAGCATGGCTTGCAACATTTCAAAATCAAGATTGGTATTTACAAGTTCGTTTACATAATTAAAATTTCCTTTGAAATATTTTTCGTTCATGCGGTCAAGAAAAACAAGTGAATCACGAGTAATGAAAGCTCTTACCACTTCAATTCCAAAACCTGGCGAAAGTGAAATCCAGATAGCGCTGTCTTTCTGCATGCGTATGCGTACAGTAACCGAGTTGGTAGCCTTTGGTGTTTTAATAGTAGTGTTGATTTTAGCAGAAAACCAGTTGTACTGAAACTCATTTTTTTTTAGTTGACTGAAAAGAAAATCTTTGTCCTTTTCTTCCAGAATTTTTGGCTGAACAATCGGTTGTATTGTTTTGCAGGAATAAAGAAAAAGGATGCTGACAACGGGCAAAAAAAACAGAAAACGTTTTTTTGAAAACCCGGTAACGGAAAAAGAAAATGGAATAAAATTATTCACCTGCCTGTTGATACAAGGCGCGAAAATAGTAATTTGTGTGGCTTTGAAAACAAAGCGTCCCGCTTATTGACGGGACGCTTTGTTGTGCAACTTATTTCAGTTTTGCTGCCTGGTCTTTTGAAAGCACTCTCCAGCACTCGTAAGCGCCTGATGGAGATTTACAAACCGCAAATGATCTTCCGCCTTTTTCGCGAACTTCGTAGTTTTCGGTTTCAAATTTGCTTTTGCTTTTAACATCGTAAAAGCTGAGTTTTGATTTTGCCATGATTGGGTTGGTTTTAAGTTAAACGTTATTTTTATTTGTCTTATTCACGGATGCAATAATAGACAAATTTAGGAATCCTATGCTTTAAACAAAAAAAACAGAAAACAAAACAATCTTATATTTACCGCGCAAACCTTTATTAACTAAAACCAAAACTAAAATGGAAACAACTACTGTTAATGAATCACGGCTAAGTAATGCCCTGTCAGGAAACTACCAGTTTAAAATGGGTGATTACATCAACAAGGGATTTGATATTTTTAAAAAAGATCCGGGATTATTTATCGGGTTTACACTTATTTATACAACAATAACAGCAGTGCTGGCATTTATTCCAATTGTTGGAACTATTGCAAACATGGCTATTTCGGCCCCTCTTGCTGCAGGGTTTTATATTATGGCTGATAAAGTAAATAAAAACGAAAGCCGTTCTTTCGCAGATTTTTTCAAAGGATTTGATTCTTTTCTTCCTCTTTTTCTTATTGGCCTTGTTGGGGGAATCATTACCGTGCTTTGCCTGATATTGCTCATTCTTCCGGGCATTTACATTGCTGTCTGCTATATTTTTGCATCTATGTTTGCTTTGTTTTACAAAAACGAATTTTGGGATGCATTGGAAAACAGCAGAAAAGTGATAAAGAATAACTGGTGGAGTCTTTTCGGTTTTCTTATAGTATTGGGGCTAATTAATCTTCTGGGCTTGCTTTGCCTTGGTGTTGGAATATTTGTAACCATTCCTGCAACAGCTTGTGCTATGTATGCGGCCTTTGATGATATAGCAGGCACTTCAGGAAAGTCTGTTGACAGCGATCTTACCTCAACTATTCTTGATGCCTGATAATAAATAGTGCCAGCAGGCTAAAGGGAATATGAATAATTCATCACTTACAATTAATTCGGCACTTTCACTTGCAGCAGCATTTTTGCTCATGCATTTTTTGAATGAATATTCCACTGCTTTAATTGCAAGTTATTTTGGATTGAAACCGGTAATCTATATCCATTCCATTAAATACAATGCGTATGATTTGTGGACGCCTTATAATGTAAAGCGCACATTTCTGGCGAGTGGCATTATGAATTTTATTTTTGCAATTATTTTTTTCCGTTTGTTTATCATAGTAAAGCAAAGCAACAAATGGTATCGTATTTTCTTTTTATGGTGCTGCGTTACCGGATTAATAATGTTTCTGGGAAAAATACTTGCTGTTCCGTTTTATGAATTTAAGCCCGATCCTCCGGGCCATATTGCATTTGGTGTAGTGGCGGCATATAAGTATCTTGGAGAATCAATAAAATGGATGATTTCAGGCATTTCAATTTTATTAATGATTGGTGCCGGATTATTTTTTACCTACCAGTTTTTGCGCAATGCCGAAACAAAAGACCAATTGAAGAAAGGCGCATTTCGCAGAGATTTTATTTATAATACCATACTGGTTCCGTACCTTGCGGGTATGTTTATTGTTGCGGGCACAAATTTTCCAAACAACCTGTCAACTATAATGATTTACTTTTTTGTTGGATTGATTCTTATTATTTCGGCTCTCATGTTTTCAAGCCGCACTATTAAAGTTTTATTGTATCGCGAAGACCAGCAGAAAGTGTCTTTTGTATTGATGGGCTTGCTGCTGACATTGATAATTTTTTACCGCACATTTTATGCAAAAGGTATAGGCTGCAAAGGATATTTTGATTTTCTTTTGTGTTGTGATTGCACAGGATAAAAATTGAGATTCAGGTGCAAGGGATTTAATTCATTTTCAGTATGAAAAAATGCCTGTTAATACTACTTAGCCTTGTTAGTTCGTCTGCTCATTTTGTAATTGCACAAAATGCAATTATTGATTCGTTGCAATCTGTATTAAATTCGTCAAAAGAAGATACTGTTAAAGCATTTCTGTTGACCGAATTGAGTTGGGAACTTTATATAGTAGGAGAAAATGCCCGGGCCATTGATCTGGCATCAAAGGCACTTGAACTATCGCAAAAAAGTAATTATAAATTTGGAATTGCAACTGCTTATAGCAGACTGGGTGATGTGCTGGAAGAAAGAGGTGATTATTATGAAGCATTAAAAAATTACAATGCTTCACTTGAAATAAGTAAGCAAACAGGAAACAAAAAAGGATTGGCTTCGTGTTACAACAACATGGGGCTTGCCTATAAAGAACTGGGAAATTATCCCAAGGCACTTGAAAACTATCTGGCATCATTAAAAATAAGAGAAGAGCTTAAAGATAAAAAAGGAATGGCCAGAAATTATAACAATATTGCCATTATCTATAGTGAGCAGGAAAACTATGATGAAGCGCTGAAAAATTTTCTGATATCATTAAAATGGAAAACAGAAACTGGCGATAAAAATGGCATGGCCTCATGTTACAACAACATTGGAATTGTATTAAAGAAAAAGGGAAATTTTACTGAATCATTTAAAAACTATCAGGCCTCAATAGAATTAAATTTAAAGGAAGGCAACAAAGGGGCTCTTGCAAATGTGTACAACAATCTGGGTGAACTTTATATGGTTCAGAAAAAATATACCGATGCAATAAACACACAGTCTCTGGCTCTGCAACTGGTTAAGGAAATTGGTGACAAAAGAGGAATTTCTGTTTCATTCCACAACCTGAGTGAAACGTATTTCAATTCAGGAAAGCTGGATCTGGCAAGGGTATATGCTGACAGCGCTTTATCACAATCACTGCTGATAGGACACAAAATAAAAATCAAGGAAACCAGCCTGTTGCTGGCTTCAATAGATAGTGCGCAACAAAAATTTCCGCTTGCACTCGAGCATTATAAACTTTTTACAATTTATAAAGACAGCATGCTCAATGAGGTTAACAACAAACAGGTAACACAGATGAAAACACTTTATGAAACCGAAAAAAAAGACAACGAAATTTCATTGCTGAATAAAGACAAAGAAATACAGCAGAAAGAAATAAGCCGTCAGAAATTAATGCGCAATGGATTTATTGCAGGCTTTGTTTTTGTTTTGCTTTTTGCCGGAATATTTTTTATTCAACGCAACCGCATCACTAAAGAAAAGAAACGCAGTGATGAATTATTACTCAATATTCTTCCCGAAGAAGTAGCCGAAGAACTGAAAGAAAAAGGATATGCTGATGCCAAACAGTTTGACGAGGTTACGGTGTTATTTACTGATTTCAAGGGGTTCACTTCCATTGCCGAAAAACTATCGGCACAGGATCTGGTAAAAGAAATTAATGAATGCTTCAGTGCCTTTGATACTATTTGTGAGAAGCATAACATTGAAAAAATAAAAACAATTGGTGATGCATACATGGCTGCCGGTGGGTTGCCTGTTGCCAATAAAACACATGCCGAAGATGTGGTGAAAGCTGCGCTGGAGATACGTGACTTTATGAAAAACAAAACCTTTGAAATACGCTTAGGAATACATACAGGGAATGTTGTTGCCGGAATAGTTGGAATAAAAAAATTCCAATACGATATTTGGGGCGACACCGTAAACACAGCATCACGCATGGAAAGCAGCGGTGAAGCTGGTAAAATAAATATCAGTGAAACTACTTATCAGTTAGTAAAAGATAAATTCAGTTGCGGGTATCGCGGTGAGATTGAAGCAAAGGGAAAAGGCAAAGTGAAGATGTATTTTGTTTCTTAAAACCTGTTTTTAACATTTCTTAACGTTCTCATTTTTCACAAGATGTTGAGCGATAAGGTCTTTTTCTACCTTTGCCCCTCAAATCAAAAAAAACCAATAATAAAATGAACAAAATTTTAGGCTTTATCGCAGCAGTAATATTTCTTACTTCATGCGGCAGCAACACCACCAAATTTGGAACAAAAATGGTGGAAGAAGTAAAAAAGAAAGGCGATGAAATCGTTATTCCTTACCAGAAATATGTGTTGCCAAATGGCTTAACACTGTTGGTGCATGAAGACCACAGCGACCCTATTGTACATGTAGATGTTACCTACCACGTAGGGTCAGCGCGCGAAGAACTTGGTCGTTCAGGTTTTGCACACTTCTTTGAACACATGATGTTCCAGGGTTCTGACCATGTTGCGGATGAACAACACTTTAAAATTGTTTCTGAATCAGGAGGCGAACTAAACGGAACAACCAACAGCGACCGTACTAATTATTTTGAAACCCTTCCATCCAATCAATTAGAAACAGCGTTGTGGTTAGAAGCTGACCGCATGGGCTTTTTATTGGATGCCGTTACCACAGCAAAATTTGAAAACCAACGTGCAACTGTTAAAAACGAACGCGGACAAAGTTATGATAACCGTCCCTATGGATTGGTTGGTGAAAAAGTTGCTCAGGGATTATATCCTCAGGGACATCCTTACTCATGGCCTGTTATCGGTTACCTCGCTGAATTAGACAGAGCCAATGTTGATGATTTAAAACATTTTTTCCTGCGTTGGTACGGACCAAACAATGCAACTTTAACTGTTGCCGGTGATGTTGACCCTAAACAGGTTGTTGAGCTGGTTGAAAAATATTACGGACCAATTCCTGCGGGACCGGAAGTAAAACCAATGAAGGTTGAAAAAGTAACATTGACTGAAGACCGTTACATTTCTTACGAAGATAATATCCGTTTTCCGTTAATTCAGTTTGCCTTCCCAACCGTTGGAAACCGCAATGCTGATGAGGCTCCCCTGGATGTGCTTGCCGACATTATGGGCGGTGGAAAGAACTCCATCTTCTACCAGAATTTTGTAAAACCACAGTTGGCAATTGGAATCGGAAGCCATGGATTAATGCGCCTGCCCTTTTAT
>CAMDBK010000143.1 GCA_945889235.1 Chitinophaga pinensis | reverse complement strand
GTTTATTCTGTTTTTGAAAAAACAGTACAAAGCAAAAAATTAGAAGGGGCATTGTTTAAAAAGTACAAAGCATGAAATTATCAATGCTGCAATGGAATTTTATCATTGTATTGGCTTCGCTGATACTTTTTATTCCCTTTCTTGGAAGTGTACATCTGTTTGACTGGGATGAAATAAATTTTGCTGAAGCCGCCCGCGAAATGATAATCACAGGCGATTACTCGCATGTGCAGGTTAATTTCCAACCTTTCTGGGAAAAGCCTCCTTTATTTTTCTGGATGCAGGCTTTAAGCATGTCTGTTTTTGGTGTTAATGAGTTTGCCGCCCGTTTTCCAAATGCACTTTGCGGAGTAGTAACTTTATTAGTTTTATTTAACACCGGAACTAAATTATACAACCGTAATTTCGGATTGCTCTGGACGTTGGCTTATGCAGGTTCATTGTTACCGCAGTTTTATTTCCGCTCAGGAATTATTGACCCCTGGTTCAATCTTTTTATTTTTCTTGGCATAAATCAGGCAATTACTTACACTTCCTCTTTTGCTGATAATAAATTTAAAAACCTGGTTCTCTCAGCAGTTTTCATAGGTCTTGCCATTCTTACCAAAGGCCCGGTGGCTCTGATTGTTTTCGGGATGTGCGCCTTATTTTATTTGCTGGCAAAAGAAGGTTCATGGCGCGTAATTTCGCTAAAACACTTTTTTTTGTTTTCATTTTTTGTTTTACTGGCAGGTTTTTCATGGTTTATTGTTGAGGCTTTAAGGGGCAGTGGAGAAGTGGTTCATGAATTTATTGAATACCAGATTAAGCTATTTTCTCAGGATGAAGCCGGGCACGGGCAACCGTTTTATTATCACTTTGTTATTTTGTTGTTTGGTTGTTTCCCGGTTTCAATTTTATTTTTTCTTTCATTTAAAAGAAGTGAAAATGATAGTGATTACCAGCGCCATTATAAAGTGTGGATGCAGATTATGTTTTGGGTGGTGCTTATATTATTCTCCATGGCAAAAACTAAAATTGTACATTATTCATCACTCACTTATTTCCCGCTAACCTTTTTGGGGGCGTGGGTTGCCACTAAAATTTCAGAGGATGAAATTGTGTGGCGCAAACGAAATTCGTTTGCTCTAATTGCCGTTGGCAGTCTCGTTGCTATTGTGCTTACCTGTCTGCAGTTTGTGGAAAATTTTAAAGAGAAAATTATTGCTTTAAATATTATTAAAGACGATTTTGCCGTGGCAAATATTTTATCAGAGGTGCACTGGAATGGCTATGAATTTTTTACAGGCATCTTATTATTCAGCGGGGTAATAGCTTTTATTTTTTGCATGAAATCACGAATAATGCAGCGCGGTTTTTACCTTTTGTTTTTTTCTACCATGCTGGCAACATGGTTTGCCTCGTTGCTGATTGTTCCCAAAGCAGAGCAATATACACAACGTGCCGCCATTGATTTTTATGAATCACTGAAAGGCAAAGATTGCTATATAGAAACACTGGATTTTAAAAGCTATGCGTACTTGTTTTATTCTGATAAACAGAAACCAGAAAACTCTATCAGCCTTAAACTTAAATGGCTTTTAAAAGGTGAAATTGACAAGCCTGCTTATTTTGTAAGCAAGAATATTAAGGAAAAAGAAATCCTGGAAACCAACCCTCAGTTAGAAGTACTGTACAGAAAAAACGGGTTTGTTTTTTATAAACGCTCGAATTAAAACTTCTTAACTTCCCGCTTTGTCACTGCAATGTGCGGACTAGTATCATTTACAAATCCATTAAATTTGTAAATATCAATCCACACTTTATTTTCTTCAATAGAAGTCAGAAGTTCAAGATTAATTTCATTCAAAAGTGAATCATAATCAGCCTGTGGTTCAATGTTGGTGAACACACAAAACTCAACATCACTAGTCAATGTATCCGTAAGTTTTATAAACTTATTTGCCTCGCGGCAATAGCCTGCCTGCAATGAATTTAAGCTGACGCTACTGTTGAAACCGGTATAGATTTTCTTTTCATTCCAGTTATTTTGTTCAAAGTATTTGACTGATTTTTGCTGAGCTTTTACACCATCAACATAGCTTAAATTGTAATCACCTACCGTATCATATTTATTTAGTTGTCTGAAGCAATTAAGTATACAAACAAAAGCAATAGCAACAAACACCCATTTATTTTCAAACACCTGAGAAATAAAACCGAATACAATAATTATTACAACAGGAAGCAGCAGTAATAAATATCGCAGTGAAAGAAAATTAAGTTGACAAAAAATGAAATAAATAAAAACAAACAATGCTGAAATGGCCAGTAGTTTGCCGGCTTCCCTGTTTTCATAATACTGTTTAATAAAAATCAGTTGATACAAACGGGCGAAAATAATCAACACCAAAACCAGCATTATCTTATCATTTGCGCTCCACACATTAAACAGAATAAACGTAGCAATAGCATAGCCTGCAGGAACAAAAATCTTTTCCAGCCCGATTAGTGATTTCCAGAAAAACGAAAGACAAACAAAAAAAGAAATAAAGAGAACATATCTGCCTTGTCCCTGCAAAATGAAACCATATATATCTAAAAATTTTCTGTGAAAAATTACCCAATCGAAAGTCATCATCCCCCAATGTTCAGGATACAAAAACCAGCCGCACTGCAGTTTTTGAATTACAAAATAGACACCGGCAATTAAGAGCGGAGCAGTAATGTACGCACAGGTTTTCAGCAGTGACACAATATTTAGTGTCCCTTTTTTCAGAAATATATTTTCAAATAATGTCCATAAACCGATTGTGCCCAATAAAACAATTCCGCTTTCTTTGGTAAGTAACATCAGCGAGGCAAAAACAATAAAGAGAATCCATTTCTCTTTCAGATAAAACCAGAGACATAAAATAGTCCATAATGCCATCATAACTTCAGGAAGAAGAAAAGAGCTTTGTGCAAGTAACAGCGGTTGCACAGCCAGCATTATAGAAGAAAGTAAACCAACTAAAGGTGAGAAAAATGTTTTGCAGAAAAAGTAAACAGCAACTAATAATGCAACAGAAATAAGCATCGGAAAACTGTGAACAGCAAAAAAACTTGTGCCAAAAATTTTCACCCAAAGTGCAGCAAGGAAATGAAACAGCAAAGGATGACCTCTCGATAATTCAGGTGGAATAGCATCGGGTAATAGGCTTAACCCGCTTTTGTGCATTTCAAGCACTGCAGGCGCATAAACCCAGGCTTCGTCCCAGAAATAAGGCAATGAAAGATGCGGGAATTTGAACCCTATAAAAGCAGCAATAACACCAAGCAGACCAATAAAATAATAGTCAATGCCTGTACGTTTCATTAAGTTTTATTTTGCAGCAGAAAATATTTTCGGCTTTGCCAGCCCAAGTTTAGCAAAAAAGTATTGAAGTGAAGTACGGAGCACTCCCAATCCGTAAATACTGCTCCGTTTAAAATTGATGGATGATGCTTCTTCAAAGTATTTCGTAGGGCAGGTTACTTCACCAATTTCAAAGTCGGCATAAAAAATTTGCGCCAGCATTTGATTGTCAAATACAAAATCATCGCTGTTGGCGTGATAATTAATTCCTTTTAAAACTTCTTTTGAAAATGCACGATAGCCTGTGTGGTATTCACTCAGCTTCTGGCTCATCAGAATATTTTGAAACAGAGTGAGGCAGCGGTTGAAAATATATTTATACATCGGCATTCCGCCTTTCAGCGCACCTTTTCCAAGGATACGCGAACCCAAAACAACAGGATAAAGGTCCGAGGCAATAATATGCGCCATCACAGGAATTAATGTTGGTGTGTATTGATAATCTGGATGCAACATGATTACAATATCGGCATTCAGTTCAAGCGCTTTGTCGTAACATGATTTTTGATTGCCGCCATAGCCTTTATTTTTCTCGTGGCGGATGATGTGTTTGATGCCAAGTTTTTGTCCAACCTCAATGGTGTTATCAGGACTGGCATCATCTACCAGCACTACATCATCTACAATATCAAACGGAATTTCACGATACGTTTTTTTCAGCGTAAGCGCGGCTTTATAAGCCGGTAATACAATAACGAGTTTTTTATTTTTTATCATAAGCTGAACCCGATTGGATTACATTGTTTTCAACTCAGCAACTAATTCGGTCAGCACTTTTTTAGCATCACCGAAAAGCATAGAGGTTTTAGGATTGTAAAACAGCAGATTATCAATACCTGCATAGCCTGCATTCATACTGCGTTTGTTGATGATAATATTTTTCGAGTTCTCTACATCAAGTATCGGCATTCCGTAAATAGGCGAGGAGGGGTCGGTTTTTGCGGCAGGATTTACCACATCATTCGCGCCAACTACAAGCACTACATCCGTGTTTGGAAATTCAGGATTGATATCATCCATCTCCACTAATTTTCCATAGTCAACATTTGATTCAGCAAGCAGTACGTTCATGTGTCCGGGCATACGACCTGCAACCGGGTGAATAGCATATTTAACTTCCACTCCGCGTTCTTCCAAAATTATTTCCAGTTCATGAATAACGTGCTGCGCCTGTGCTACAGCCAATCCGTAGCCGGGAACAATCACTACTCTTTTTGAATAATTCATGAGCGTGGCGGTATCAGAAACTGAAATATCTTTAATAGTTCCTTTAGTTGCATCGCCTATTGCACTTGTTGCTGCACCACCGCCAAATGCACCGAAAATAACATTAAATAACGGGCGGTTCATGGCTTCACACATGATAACGGTAAGCAGCGTTCCTGCTGAACCCACCAGAATTCCACCGGTAAGCATTACATAATTTCCGTATAGGAAACCTCCGAAAGCCGCAGCCACACCGGTAAATGAGTTAAGCAATGAAATAACAACCGGCATATCGGCACCACCAATTGGCAGCACAAACATTACCCCGTAAAGCAGCGCCATTGCAAATAATACATAAATTAATATAGGTGTTTCTACATTGAAAAGATAAACAGAAAATGCAAAAACAGCAATAAGAAAAATAGTGTTAATGATATTGTATTTCGGTAAGCGCACCGGCTTGTCCAACGTTCCGTTTAATTTTAAAAATGCGATAATACTTCCTGAAAAAGAAACGCTTCCTATTACCAATCCGGCAAGCATACAGAATAGAGCTCCGGCAGATGTAGGCTCAACTGGAATAAGGTTCTGCACCGTTTCAATAATATGGTCGGTATGTTTTATGTGATTGAATTCTATCAGTGAAATAAGTGCGGCACATGCTCCACCCATTCCGTTAAAAATAGAAACCAGTTCAGGCATTTTAGTCATCTGAACTTTTTTGGCTGTCATCCAGCCTATGATAGTTCCAATTAAAATTGCAAGAAGTATTAAGCCGTAAATTACAGGACTTACATCTCCTTTGAACAAAACAATTGTTCCGACAATTGCCAGTCCCATTCCTGCGGCACCAACCAGGTTTCCCTTACGCGCAGTTTTTGCGTTCCCCATCATTTTCATTCCAATAATGAAGGATACAGAACCGATAAGATAAATTACACTTAGTAAATGACTTTGCATTATTATTTCTTTTTAAACATTTCCAGCATCCTGTCGGTAACCACAAATCCGCCAACAACATTTAGTGTTCCCAACAGTACGGCAATAAAACCGGCTAAAAGAGTTCCGTAATTTTCAGGATCTGATTTAAGCATTACAAAAATAGCTCCTACTATTACCACACCGTGAATAGCATTGGCGCCACTCATCAGAGGTGTATGGAGTATGCTTGGCACACCACCGATTACTTCAATTCCAACAAATACTGCAAGAATAACAAAGTATATCATTTGTTCGTTTTCGCTGAAAAGACTTAAGATGTTTTCCATGTTTTATTATTTGTTCGTTTCGTCACCCTGAACTTGTTTCAGGGTCTCTGAGATGCTGAAACAAGTTCAGCATGACGGGTTATGATTTCAAAATATTTCCGTTATGTATTATCAATGAGCCTTTTGTAATTTCTTCTTCCATTTCCCACTTAAATCCTTTGTCATCGGCAAGGTGCAATAAAAAGGTGCTGATGTTTTTTGCATACAACTCACTTGCATTTAAGGGAAGTAAGCTTGGCAGATTTGCTTCACCGATAATGGTTACACCATGTTTCACCACTGTTTTGTTCAATTCGCTGCCTACTACGTTTCCGCCTTGTTCTACCGCCATGTCCAGAATTACCGAACCAAACTTCATGCTTTTTACCATTTCTTCGGTAACAAGCAGCGGAGCTTTTTTTCCGGGGATAAGCGCAGTAGTAATAACAATGTCGGCTTCCTTAACATGTTTAGAAACCAACTCTTGCTGCATTTTCAGAAATTCATCTGAAACGCCTTTTACATAACCACCTTCAATTTTTATAGAGGCATCACCTTTTACTTCAATAAATTTTCCGCCCAGCGACTGAACCTGTTCTTTTGTTTCAGGACGAATGTCTGATACTTCAACCACCGCGCCTAAACGCTTGGCTGTTGCAATAGCCTGTAAACCTGCAACACCAGCACCAAAAATCACAACTTTGGTTGGTTTTATTGTTCCTGCTGCCGTTGTCATCATTGGCAGAATTTTGCCTAATGTATTTGCAGCAAGCAACACCGCTTTATAACCGCCAAGATTTGCCTGTGAGCTAAGTGCATCCATCTTTTGTGCACGTGAAATGCGCGGAATAGCATCTATTGAAAAAGCAGATATTCCTGCACCTGCACAAACTTTCACTAACTCAGGATTGGTGGCAGCCCACATAAATGAAATCAAAACAGCGCCTTTTTTCATCAGCACCACTTCATTCAGCGCAGGCGGGTTTACTTTCAATACCACATCAGCCGAGGCAAACAGGTTTTTCTTGTCCGTTTCAATAGTGGCCCCTGCGACTTTGTACGCTTCATCTGAAAAGAAGGAATTTACTCCCGCATTTTCTTCTACACTTACCGAAAAACCTTTGGCAACTAATGTTTTCACCACATCGGGCGAAAGTGCTACTCTGTTTTCATTAATTTTTGTTTCTTTGGGGACAACTATTTTCACTGAACTCAGTTTTAAAAACGGGCGCAAAGTAACGCATAAAAACCCGATATAATTTAATAAATCGCGCCAATGAACGAAAGCGGCAAAATAAAGGTTACGTTTCTGGGAACAGGTACTTCGGCAGGGGTGCCTATGATTGGCTGTGATTGTTATGTATGCACCTCAAAAGACGCGCGCGACAAGCGTTTGCGCTCATCGGTGATGATTACTGCAGGTGATGATAATTTTGTGATTGATACCGGTTCTGATTTTCGTCAGCAGATGCTGCGCGAGCATGTGAAAACTCTTTCGGCAGTTGTTTTTACCCATGAACATAAAGACCATATTGCCGGAATGGATGATATCCGCGCTTTTAATTTTCTGACTAAAAAGCCGGTGCATGTCTATGCCAACGACCTTACCGAGCTTGCTTTAAGGCGCGAGTTTCCTTATGTGTTTGCTGATTTAAAATATCCGGGAGTGCCTGAAATTGACTTGCATAAAATCACCAATATGCCCTTTACCATTAATACTACCCGCTTTATTCCCGTTGAGGTGCTGCATTACAAGCTGCCTGTGTTTGGCTACAGGGTTGGCGGTTTTACG
>CAMDBK010000142.1 GCA_945889235.1 Chitinophaga pinensis | reverse complement strand
CCGGTTTTGGGTTGCCTTCACTGGATTTTCAGGGCGACACCAACTGGGTTTCATTATGGAAATATGAATACCTGAGCGGTGATGGCGATACTACGGGCGGCTTGTGGACCGACCTTTCTTTAAACCTTCCTTATGATGGCAGTGCTTTGGGAAACATTGTAGTGCAAGGCTCTTACGATATGCTGGTGCGCGTTTTGCCCGGCAATTCCAACATGGTGTTTTTGGGAGGAACAAATCTTTACCGCAGTAGCGATGGCTTTACCACCAATACCAACACAAAACAAATAGGTGGTTATGGGATAGGAGCTACACTCCCCTTTTATACTTCTTACCCTGAACATCACCCCGACCAGCATAACATTGCGTTCTTTAATTCAAATTCCAATCTGATGTATTCAGCATGCGATGGAGGAATTTATATGACAGGAAATAGTGCAGACGACAGTGTTATCTGGACTTCAAAAAACAACGGCTACTATGCTTCGCAGTATTATACGATTGGTATTGACCACGGAACTTCGGGCAGCCATGTTATTACCGGAGGCTTGCAGGACTGGGGTTCGTGGTGGACTAATTCATCAGACCCGCAGGCAACATGGACTTTTCCTTCGCAGGGCGATGGCTCCTACTGTGCGGTTGCTGATGGAGGAAACCCTTATTATTTCTCGCGCCAGCAAGGAAAAATGATGAAGGCAACATTAGACAACAATGGAAATGTAACAGCGTTCAGACGGTTTGACCCGATTGGTCCGGTAAAAGCTGATTACCAGTTTATCAATCCATTTGTTTTAGACCCGGTTGATAACAATGTGATGTATCTGAGTGTGGGCGAAGACCTGTGGCGCAACGATGCGCTTTCAACTATTCCGCTTGACGGTGCATGGGACACCATCAGCACCGGATGGAGCCAATACAGTTTTAGTCTTGCAGATACCAATATGAACATTACGGCAATGGCGGTTTCAACGGGAGGTACTGCGCACCGCCTGTATTTTGGCACTGATAAAAAGAAAGTATATAAAATGAATACTGCCAATACCGGCAATCCTACACCTGTTGACATTACTTTTACGGGAATGCCCGGTGCCGGCTATGTAAGCAGCATTGCCGTTGACCCGCGTGATGCCGACAAGGTAATGGTGGTTTTCTCGAATTACAAAGTGTACAGTATTTTCTATTCCGAAAACGGAGGCACCAACTGGAAAAAAGTAGCAGGTAATTTAGAACAGCAACCCAGCGGTGGAGGCAACGGACCTTCGTGTCGCACGGCTAACATTCTGCCCACTGCTGACGGAACCATTTATCTGGTAGGAACAAGCGTAGGTTTATTTGCCACCGATTCATTGATAGCCGATTCAACCGTATGGATTCAGCAAGGAGCAAATACAATAGGAAATGTAGTGGTTACTGCCATTGACTCACGTTCAGCGGATGGCTTTGTGGTTATTGCCACACACGGCAGCGGAGTATACACTACTAATTATACTTCGGTTTCGCAGATTGCGGGGGTAAGGCAATTGGCAATGGATAATGGACAATTGACAGTTTATCCAAATCCGGCTAAAGAAAGTACAACCGTTGAGTTTGAGCTGGGTGAGAACAGTAAAACAGCACTACTTATTTATGATGAAATGAGCAGGTTAGTGCAAACAGTATTGAACAAGGAGATGCCAAAAGGCAGGCATATTATTCCGGTCAATACAAGCAGATTTGCAAGCGGTATATATTATTGCTCGCTGATTACAGAGAAAAGAAAGGTGAGTAAAACACTTGTGGTGGCAAGGTAATTAGTTAAGAAATTACACTATCAGTATTTTTATTAAATTTAAAAAATAGACTAAAGAAAATAACAAGTTATGTATAATTAATATTTCAAATTTTTAAAAAGATATTTATAATTATATAAGAAGCCTAGTGTTTTGACATTACTCAAAGAAATTTGATTGATTACCATTTTGTTCTTTGAAATTTTGAAGTGCAGAGCTTGCAAACAGTTGTTGGGTGGGCGTTTTATAAAAATATCAAGCGATGAAAATCTGTAATATTTTGCAAACTGATTATTTGAGCCTGAATTTCTTTTTGTCAGTTGCGATTGTTCGTAAAAATCAACAGCTTCAGTTACTAAAACCCCAATAAACTCAACACTGCCAATAAATTCTATGAACTTATTATATAAGTAGAAAATCAAATGAAAAAATATATTAATAAAATACCTATAGTGATATGTTTTATCATTGCCTTTGCGTTTAGTATTAAAGGGTTAAGGGAGCCCGATATATGGTGGCAAATCAGAGCAGGTGAATGGATAATTGAGCACAATAAAATTCCACAACAAGATATTTTCAGTTATACTTTTGCGGGCAAAGAATGGTTTAATGTAAAATGGGGGAGTGAACTAATATTTGCTTTTATTACAAAATTATCTTCACCTGAACTGATTTTTGTATTGCAAGGTATTATTAGCAGCTTAATGTTGCTTTTTCTTCATAAAAGCTCAAAGGAGTTAAAGAATTCTACAATCGATTATGCATTCTTTAACTCAGCATTATTTATTTCCTCGCTTACAACTTTAATTATTATTGAATACAGGATGATTGGTCGTCCGGAAATGTTTAGCCATTTATTTACTTCTGTTTTTTTGTATTATCATTTACAAAACAAAAATGACCCTGGAAAAAATATTTTATGGTTATTACCTATACAAATCCTTTGGGTAAATCTTCACGAAGGCTTTGGAATTGGAATTATAATTACTATGCTTTTCTTGGGGGGGCTTCAAATTGAAAACTATGTATCTGAAAAAAAAATAGGTGCAAATTCCACATACCTTATCATTCTTTTAATACTTCAAATTATTTCATTAAATATTAATCCACGCGGAATAGGGTTAATTATCTACAGTTATAATATTATTGGACAACTCTATGAAAATAAATATACTGTCGAACTATACAATATTAATGACCCTTTATTTTGGAGATGGAATGTTTATGGTCAAATTATACTATTACTTCTTACAAGTATTGGATGTTTATTCTATTTTTTAAACATAGAAAACAAAAATGAGGTTTTAAAATTATTCATAAAGAAAATCGGAATAGGTTATTTTTTAACTATTTTTTCATTTATTTATCTTGCTACGATAGCATATAGGAATGTGGCTTTTTTAGCTATTGTATTATTCCCATTGCTTGTTTTCGGGTTATCAGTTATTCTAAATAAAATAATTCGAAAGAAAACATTTTTAAAGGCAACAACTTTTGCAACTTGTATTATAGCAATTGGAATTTATATACTTATAGTTTCTAATAAATATTATAAGGTAGTAGGACGAGATGATAGTTTTGGTTTAGAGGTAATTTCAATATACAACCCAGAAGGTGCTGCAGATTTTATTAAACAACAAAATATAAAAGGAATATGTTTCAGCGATTTTTCTTCATCCTATCTTTTATGGAAACTTCAACCTGAATTTAAAACTTTTATTGATTTAAGAGATTTAGATGTATATCCAAAAGAATTTTTTTTGACATTTGACAATGCAATAAATTATCCGGAAAAATTCAATCAATTAGACTCAATTTACAATTTTGAATATGTTGTCCTTTACCGTTCATCGTACTTTAAACTTCACAATTACTTATCGAACAATGAAGTCTTTAAAACGGTTTATGTCGACCCTGTATCAGCAATTTATGTAAAAGCTTCAAATTGCAAATTGTTCGATGAACTTGTTTTTTCAAAATCAGAGAAAATCAAACCTCATATTCTATCATCTCTTATTAATAAGACACTTAACCCGTTTTATCATTCGTTTGATTATTTATCTGTAAATTATGATTTAATGGCTGCAAATTATTTTATAAATACAAATCGATTAGAAAAAGCAGAAAAACATGTAAATAAATTATTATTTAATAAGAATGAAGAAGCTAAGGCATACCTAATGCTTGGTGAGATTTATTATAACAGGGCTTATCAAAATACTGATTCAACAACAAAGAGTGATCAATTACGAAGAGTCTTAAACTACTATACTATTTCACTAAAAAAGGATTCGGAGGATCCAAAAGTCTACTTAGCGTTAGGAAATTATTATTTTTACATAAAAGATTATGAAAATGCGCTGAAAAAATTTGAATTGGTTCTTACTTATGAGACTAAAAATATTAATGCTTTTTTATTAGCTGCTGAATGTTGTAAATATTTAATTATTACTGAAAACAAAAAAAAGGGAAAGGTCTACGAAAGAAAAGCAATAATTTTTTATAAAAGAGCTGAAGATATTCTTCCCGAAAACCAAATTATTTTATCAAATCTAGCTTTATTGTATTTTAGAAGCGATAATTGTGACTTAGGAAAAGAGTATCTCAATAAACTGGATGACAACTATTCTTTAAATAGCAAATTAGAAGAACAATTTAATATTTATTTAAATAAATGCGAACTTTAATAACCTAAACTATAACTAAATAATAATATCAAGTAGCATGAAAACACTAATTATTACGCTTTGCTCTTTCACACTTTCCGGCTTTTATAACAACGCACAAAGCCAAATAGCACCTACCTGGTCCGATGATGTTGCCTGCATTATTTACTCGCACTGCACGGGTTGTCATAACTCAAACGGTATTGCTCCGATGTCATTGCTTACCTACACCGATGCTATTAATAATGCAGGTGGTATTTTATATAATGTAACAGGAAAAATAATGCCTCCCTGGCCTCCCGATATGGAATTTAATCAAATGGCACACGACAGAAGTTTATCGGAGCAGGAAATTCAGATAATTTCGGATTGGGTAAATAACGGAACACCTGAAGGCAATACAGTTAATGCACCAACACCTCCTGTTTATACTTCCAATGAACTGATTACTTCACCTGATCTGGTTTTGCAAATTCCTGACTTTACAATTCCTGCTTTGACTAATGATTTGTATCGCTGTTTTGTAATTCCAACCGGAACTTCTGTACAGAATTTTCTTACCGCTTTTGAAGTTGTTCCCGGTGCACGAAGCGCAGTACACCATGTATTGGTTTACTCTGATACAACAGGCGAATCAGCAACACTAGATGCAAACGACCCCGGACCCGGATACACCGCATTCGGTGGGGTTGGCGTTACAGGTGTAAAACTGATTGGTGGCTGGGTGCCGGGTTCATCAGCATCATTTTTTCCTGACAACATTGGACCTAGAATACCTTCCGGAACTTCTATGATTCTGCAAATTCATTATCCGATTGGAAGCACTGGCAATATCGATTCTACAAAAGTTAATTTTAAATTTTCAGATACTCCTATACGTGAATTAAGAAGTATTCCATTACTAAATCATCAGCTTTCAATGACAGATGGTCCACTTATAATTCCCGCTGATACGGTAATAACTTTTCATGAACAATTTACTGTACCATTCAATGCATCGCTTATTTCCATTGCCCCTCACGCACACTTAATATGTGAGTCAATGAAAGCGTATGCAGTTACTCTGGCTGGCGATACCATTAACCTGATTAACATTCCCCATTGGGATTTTCACTGGCAGGGAGGTTATGCTTTTCCAAAGGTTTTGAAAATACCTATAGGAACTAAATTACATGGCGAAGCAACCTATAACAATACCTTATCAAACCCGCATAATCCCAACAATCCGCCACAAAGCGTTTCGGTTGGGGAAAGCACAACAGAAGAAATGATGCTTTTCTTTTTCTCATTTCTGCCTTATCAAACAGGTGATGAAAACATTGTGATTGATACGGCCTCACACTTAGCGCATTATCTTGATTGCTCAATGCTTTCAGGCGTAGATGATGAAGAAATTTCAAAAGATGAACTGTTGATTATGCCTAACCCTGCATCCGGCTCAGTAAGTGTTTACAGTGAAAAGACACTTATAAAAGCGATTGAAATTTTTGACCTGCAAGGGAAAACACTAAAAACATCAGAGCTCAGACAGCCTTTAAATATTGTAAGTCTTGACATTTCGCAAATCGCCAAAGGCTGCTACTATTTAAAAGTTATGTCAACTGAAGGATTCAGAATTAGGAAGATTATTATTGACTAAAACAATGATTTTATAAAACATTATAAAGTCATTAAGAAATCCCTAATAAACAAAAAACCTTCGGTAGTTTACCGAAGGTTTTTTTATATCTATATTGTTTGTCCTTGTTGAATTTTCTTGTTTTTTGCTTTTAGGTTACCTGCCTAATCTAACGAGAAGAATGTTATTAACTATTCAGCTATTCATATTACAAAAAGATAGCCTATTTCCAACTATCCCGCAGGTACAACCTCTCCCGGAGGGTAAACTGTTTTTTCAATTTTGTTTTTAGTAGGCGGAAGACTTTTCAGGTAGCGGAAAATAGCTTTTAACTCCAGTTCATTAATACGTGAAAAAGCGCCCCAGGGCATTGCAGACCCCTTATACACTCCCGGCTTTGAAGCGGTTAATAAACGTTTTCTCATCCCAATTATAGATGTGCCCGGTTTCAGGATCAGGTGTTAAGTTAGGACTTACATAGGTATTCCCGTCTGACATAGCCGGATCAGGAGGCAACGCAAATCCACCTGAAAAAGGAACTCCTGTAAATTCTCCTGTTTTCATATCTCTGTTAGTATGGCATCCTAAGCAATTTGCAACAGAGTTTGCAAGGTATTTCCCATACTCTGCTGTTGAATCAATAACAACAGATTTTGGAGGTGTGCCTTTAGTTCCTGAAGGTTTTATCGCTCCAAAAGTCAGCAAAGCTTTTCCAAGAAATTTCATTTCCGTTTTTTTTACTTCATGTTTTACCGCAGGTTGTGAGCGCAGATAGGAAACAATAGCAGTTACGTCAGCATCGCTCATTTCAGCAAAAGGCATAAAAGGAAAAATACACCTTCCGTCACTACCAACCATGTATCTGAGTGTGCGGGCAAGTTCACCGTCAGTAAGTTTACCTATGCCTGTTTCCATGTCAGGTGTAAGATTGGGAGCGTGCATTTCTCCTGGCGGAATATCTAATTCCCATCCACCGCTAAGTGGAATAAGTTCACCACCTTCCACATCCATTATTTTATCCATGGGAACGTGGCAGGTACCGCAGTGGGCAGGTCCGTAAGCAAGATATTTACCGCGGGCAATAACAGCCGAGTCGGTACTTGCTTTAATGTCAGGATAAGGGGCTTCAAATTTTTTGTTCCATGCAACTTGCACGTAAACTAACAGGCCTGCAATCAGCAAGCCTAGTACTAAAAGAATTCTTAAAATGATTTTCATTGGGTTTTGGTTTTATAGGGTTTAATGGTTCAAATATATTAAACAACTTTTTAATTATTCAAAAAACATGAAAAAAAAACCATTCATAGTTCAATCTGTATTTTCAGCAGATTATTTTTCTTTTCAGATAAAATAGTTTATAGCTTAGCAAAAATCTTTTACCATTTTTTCTCATGAAAAAACTACTACCCTTTCTGCTTTTTACATTGGTTTCATTGCAGTATTCACAGGCTCAGGAATACTCTAATTCCGAAGCCGAAAAATATATCAGAGGTGCTGAACACATTCGCTACACGCCTTTTTCAGAATTGCCTGACTACGTTAAAATGAAACCCGGAAATGAAATACCACTTTCGGGTTTTGTTTTATGGTCGGGTAAAGT
>CAMDBK010000141.1 GCA_945889235.1 Chitinophaga pinensis | reverse complement strand
TATATTGGAATTGATAACAGCAACGGAACAAAACGAGGAATGGTAACAGTAGTGAAGTAATTGCTGCTTTCTCCAAACTTCTATCTTTGTCCGCATGTGCGGAATAGCCGGCTACTTCTCACCCGAAGGGCGATTTAAAAAACAGGATTTAGAAATACTGACCAATGCATTGGCTCATCGCGGGCCCGATGCTTCGGGTTATTTCATTGAAAATTCTGTTGGACTTGGGCACAGAAGGTTGAGTATAATTGACCTGAGCGAAGCTGCTAATCAGCCTTTCTTCTCCCTAAATCAAAGATTTGCTCTTATTTTTAATGGTGAAATTTACAACTACAAAGAAGTTGAAACCGAACTAAAAAAAGTTGACAAAAATTTCCAACCCAAAACCACTTCTGATACAGAAATAATTACCGAAGCATTTGCTATTTGGGGTGTTGAATTTGTTCACAAATTAAATGGCATGTTTACAATTGCCGTTTATGATCGTGAAGAAAAAACACTCTTTCTTTTCCGCGACAGGATGGGGATTAAACCAGTTTACTATCATTATAACGGAACTGATTTTGTTTTTGCTTCAGAGATAAAAGCACTGACTAAAATCGGTCTTGATAAAACCCTTGACCTGAATGCGCTGAAAGATTATTTGTTCCTTGAATATGTTCCGGGTGAACAAACGATTTTTAAAAACATTAAAAAACTTTCTGCAGGTTGTTATTTAAAAATAAGCTCAAAAGGTTTAGAGAAAAAACAATACTATGATATTGCCGAAAAATATCAGGAAACAAAGGCCGGCAGCGAAGAATATTACAAAGAAGGGTTTCTTGAACAACTGAAAAAATCAGTAAAATACCAGAGCATAAGCGATGTTCCTATTGGCGCTTTCCTAAGTGGAGGAACTGATTCATCTCTCATCTGTTCAGTATTTCAGGAACAAAACACACAACCGGTGAACACTTTCACAATCGGTTTTGATGTAAAGGAATTTGACGAAACTGCTTATGCTGGCAAGGTTGCCGAAATTCTGAAAACCAATCACAGCCTCACTCGTGTGGGCGAAATAGAAGCCCTGGAAATTGTAGAGCATGTTTGTGATTTTTACGACCAGCCGTTTGCTGCACCATCTACAATTCCAAGTTTTATCGTTTGCAAAAAAGCCCGCGAAAACGTTACTGTTGCGTTAAGTGGCGATGGCGGTGATGAACTTTTTATGGGTTATGGCTATTACAACTGGCAACAACGGATAGAGAAAATAAGTTCGGTTGGTGGTTATCCTGCACGTAAACTTGCTGCATCATTATTGGGTTTTCTTGATAATCAGGGTAAGCGAGCAGCCCGAATTTTTGATTATGCAGATTATAAAAATATCTGGCTGCACGTCTGGAGTCAGGAGCAATATATGTTTTCGGAAAACGAAATCAGCAGCTTGTTTAGTGAAGAGTATAAACACTCCACACTTACTGCAGAATGGGAAAAAATCAGCTCAATGAAAATTCATCCGTTTGAGAAAATTGCACTGTTCGATATCAAAAATTATCTTGCAGATAACCTGCTTTACAAAATGGATATTGCATCTATGGCTTCAAGCCTTGAAGTCCGTGTCCCTTACCTTGACCACAATTTAGTTGAGTTCGCTGTGAATGTTCCGTTGGAATATAAAATCAAAGGCAAAGAACAGAAATACCTAATGAAAAAATCGCTTGCAAAATATTTGCCAAACGACTTGATTTACCGCAAGAAATGGGGCTTTCCGGCACCAATCGGACCTTGGTTGCAAAGCGAGTTAAGCTTTATGATTGATAAATACCTTTGCGAAAGTGAACTTAATAAACATGGTCTTTTCAATTTTAGTTTTGTAAAAAATCTTATTGAAAGATTTCGAGACGGTGAAACTTTTCACTACAAACGGATTTGGGCATTGATAGTATTTCAGATGTGGTTTAACCGATACATTGAGAACGAAAAATGAAGGCAAGTATTTTTCTTTTTCACCGTGTTTCGCCCCAAAGAGATAAACTCTGGGACCCACTTTCACCCGAACGGTTTGATGAAATTTTAAAGTATCTGAAAAGCAAGTTCGAAATATATCACGCTGAAAAAATACTGAGCCTCACCCCAACCCTCTCCAAAGCAGAGGGAGCAAAAAAACCACTTGCGGCTATTGTATTTGATGACGGTTATAAAGATTATATTGAATACTCATTGCCTCTTCTTAAAAAGCATAATTTACCTTCAAGCATGTATGTGGTAACTTCAAGTGTTGAAAGTGGATCTCCGCCCTGGACATATGTTTTAGACAATGCTTTAGCTAATACAAAAAAGAGTAAATTAGATATTGATATTTCACTTCTTCCAGCAGAATTAAAAAATACTTCTTGGAAAAATGGAAGCGATAAAATTGCATTTGCAAAGAAGTTTAAACCTTATTTAAAAAAGATTTCAGACGCTAAGAGAAGAACTATTTTTGAACAAACAATCCGTTCACTAAATGATGTAGAAGCACCGCAAAATCTGATGATGAGCTGGAATGAAATTAACCAAATAAAAGTTGCCGGAACAGTTATTGGCTCTCATACTGTTTCACATCCTCTACTTTCTAAAATAGAAAACGAAAAAGAAATAGAAAACGAATTGAGTTTATCGGCAGAAAAAATAAAAGAGCATACCGGAGATTTTCCGCTTACCATCTCATACCCCATTGGCAGTTTTGATGAACGGGTGAAGAAAATTGCTGTGAAAACAGGATACAAATTTGGTTTAGCAGTTGACCAAAAAGAGTACGAAAGTGTAAAGCATGATTTGTTTGAAGTCCCGCGGATTGAGCTTTACAATGAGCCTTTGCTGAAAACCAAACTCAGAATTAACGGAACTTTAGAAAAAATTAAAAAGGTTCTGCGATGAGAATTTTAATGCTTTGCGGAAATCAGCCCAATCACCTTGCACTTGCGCATAAGGTTGCAGCAAAGCATGAACTTGTTGGCATTGTACTGGAAGAAAAAATGCCCTCAGGAACTAATCCCTTTAATGCTATTCCTAAGCTAATTGATAAAATTTTTTTCTCTGAAATCAACAACGCGTGGACTAAGTTGATGCAGTATTATAAAAACAATTTCAAAGGTTTTCCACCAACTGAAATTTTCAAAACATCTTCTGTAAATTCTACTCGTGTAGCAGAAATAATTGAAAAGCTAAAACCTGACTTAGTAATGGTTTCTGGCTCTTCACTTATTCGTAAACCGGTAATTGAATTGAAATTTCCGAAAGGAATAATCAATCTTCACACAGGTATTTCACCTTACGTAAAAGGCGGTCCTAACTGCACCAACTGGTGTCTGGCTAACGATGAATTTCATTTGATTGGAAATACCATTATGTGGTTAGATTCAGGAATTGATTCTGGAAACCTGATTACTACGGAAACAACTGATTTTACAGGCAATGAAAATCTTTTTGAACTACATTTAAAAGTGATGGAACATGCGCATCAGCTTTACTTGAAAGTTATTGAACAACTAAAAACCGATAGCAGCAAATGTCAGTCAGTAAAGCAAAATGACATTGGAAAAGGAAATCTATATCTTAGTAAAATGTGGAATATTTCAAAAAAGAAAGCATTGCTGCATAATTTTGGTAGTGGAAGATTTCAGAAAGTAATTCAATCCTCTGACTACAGAGAAAAGAAAAACAAGATTAAATTGGTAAAATTTTTATCGTGAAATTTATCGGGAGAAATATTCAGATTGGTAAAGGCGTAAAACTTGGCAAAAATGTCAGGATTGGAGACAATACTACAATTTATGATAATGTTGAAATAGCAGATAACACTATGGTTGCTAATGATTGCATAATTGGAGAGCCACTCGCTGACTATTACACCAACAAAAAATATAAAAACCCTAAAACAAAAATTGGCGCAAACTCACTGATAAGAAGCCATTGCATTATTTACTCTTCTGTAGAAACTGGAACAAATTTCACTACCGGACATCGGGTAGTTATCCGTGAAAAAAGCAAATTCGGAAATTACTGTGCTATTGGAACAATGAGCGATATTCAGGGTTTTGTGAAGTTTGGAAACTACTGCCGACTTCATAGCAGCGTTCATATTTGTCAATATTCTAAGATTGGAAATTTTGTTTTTATCTATCCTTTTGTTGTGTTTACCAATGATCCTCATCCACCCTCCACAGTGTGGAAAGGCCCTGAAATTAGCGACTACACACAGATTGCAGTTAGTTCAATTATTAACTCAGACGTTAAAATCGGGAACAATTGTCTGGTTGCAGCTAATTCATTTGTGAATGCAAACATGCCCGATTACTCAGTATTTGCCGGAACACCTGCAACAAAAATTTCAGACATCCGTGAAATAAAATCAAAACAAATTAAGGGAATGCACTATCCGTGGATGAAGAATTTCAGCAAAGGAATGCCATGGGAAAAGATGGGCTTTGATAAATGGCAAAAGAAAAAAAGAAATGGATAAAATTTCCTTTGTAATCCCCTGTTTTAATAACGAAGAAAATATTGACGATCTGTTTAATGAACTGCTTGAAAATGAAAAACAATTTTCAGGGGTTCAGTTTGAATATATAATGATTGATGATGCTGCCGAGGATAAGACTTTTGAAGTTCTGAATAAATGGCAAAAAAAAATTTCTGAAAAATTACAATTAATCAAACTCCAAAAAAATATTGGTTCGCATAAAGCAGTATTTAAAGGTCTTAGTTCAGCTTCAGGAAACTGTGTTGTAGTAATGGCTTCCGACCTGCAAGATCCTCCACAACTTACCAAACAGATGTTTGAAGAATGGAAAAAAGGAAACAAACTTGTAGTTGCTGTAAAGGAAAACATGAACCCTTCAATTTCGTCAAATATTTTTCATTTCCTCATGCGTATTTTATTTGTAAAGCGTGCTCCACAACACGCTTTCGACTATGTTCTTTTTGACAAATCACTCTTACTGGATTTATTAAAACCATCTGTAAAAAATTGCAATTTGTTTTACCGTCTGATAGAAATCCAACCACAGTTTTCGGAAATACACTACATCAAACAACAAAGAATAAAGGGGAAATCAGGTTGGACATTTTCAAAGAAGTTTTACTTCTTTATTGAAAACATCTTTATGTATTCTGTCTCCAAACTTGGAATTGTGAATTGAATTATACCAATACTAAACTGCCAAATAAATTTAACTCTTACATTTATCCGCATCAATAAATTAATATGCTTAACGAAATAAGAACTAATAAAAAATTAATGCTGACACTCTCTGTCGGGTTGGTTTTGCGCATATTATTTCTTGTTGTTGGCGCAAAATATTATTTCGGAAGAGACAATATTTTTGTGGATGGTGATACCCAGGTTTGGGCTGCGTGTATTCAAAACCTGATTGAAACGGGAACATATACAATGAATCCGGAACACGAATACGGATTTTTTGGCCGAACTCCCGGTTACTCTTTCTTTATTGGTTTCTTTTACCTGCTCACCGGAAAAGATTGGAATGCTGCTTATCCTATTATAGCGTGGACTCAGGTACTTCTGGATGTTATTGCAATCTATTTTGTATACAAAATCGGAATAAAATTATTTCGTGGCGATAAGAAACATGCAGTAACTCCTGCTTTAATTTATGCTGTTTATCCTTTTATTATTGTCTGGACCCCTGTTGTTTATTCCGAATCGCTAAGCATATTCTTCCTTATTCTTGGTTTATATTTTTATATTTCAGAGGAAAAGAAATACAATTATATTTTTGCTGGAACTTTCATAAGTCTTTCTCTCTTATGCCGACCTCAGGTGTTAATAATGATTCCTGTAATGGTGATTATTCTTATTTTTCAAAACAGGAAGAACTTCCGTGCTCTATTTACAAAATCTTTACAATTTGGAATTTCTGTTCTTATATTTTATGGTTCATGGCCCATCCGTAATTATGTAAACTACGATAAAATAATTCTTACACAAGATTTGCGCGGTTGGAATGTTGCTGATAAAGATTGGATTGCATTCACTCAATACCTGTATTCGGTAAAAGCTGAGTGGCAACCACAGTTTGATGATTTGATTCATAACAGAAAAGTAATTTTTCCAAAAGAAGCATATATAAACGTTGAAGACTCTTTGAAATTAGAAAAAGCAATTTATCTGGCTCAAAACTGCGGAAGCAGTTTCAGTAACTGGCGAGGATACTGGAAAGAACCAATAACCAGGGAAAATTGCAACGAAGAAATAAAACAACTTTTTGATGAATTAAAAGAGGATCAGATTGCAACAAATCCCTTGAACTTCTACATTCTTGTTCCACTAGAAAATTTATCAAAAGCCTTATTTAAATATAAACTATACGATACGAAAACGGTTGCGCGAAAAGTTGGCTCACTTCTATTCGTTTTCAGAACATTTTTAATTCTGCTTGGAATTGTGGGTATACTAATTCTGTTCAGAAAAAAAGAACCATTGCCAATAGAAATATTAATTGTTTTACTGTATTTTATTTTACTTTACTTTTCTTTGTGTTTTGGAACCGGACCGCAATTCAGAAATATTGAAATAAGATATTTTTTACCTGCTGATGTCTTACTCTTATTACCTGCCAGTGTAACGTTGAAAACCTTAACTGATAAATTCCGCAAACAAAATGCCTGAACCAAAAGTATCATTTATAGTTCCTCTTTTTAATGAAAGTGAATCGTTTAAGAGCTTAGTTGAGCGATTAGATAAAGTAGCTTCAATTGCTCCTTTTCCTGTGGAAATTGTGTTGGTTGACGATGGGAGTTCTGATAACACTGCAGAACTTATGCAGCAAATTGCTATGCTTAATGAAAATTATCATTGTGTTTTTCTGGCAAGAAATTACGGGCATCCAATTGCTTTAAGTGCAGGATTGGCAAGTGCACGTGCTACGGATGCTGTAATGATTATTGACGGAGACTTACAGGATCCACCTGAACTTTTATTGGATTTTTATCAATACTACAAACAGGGTTATGATGTAGTTTATGGAATACGAAAAAAAAGAAAAGAAAACTGGTTAAAGAAAACTGCTTATCATAGTTTCTACAGATTATTGAAATCAATCTCGTATATTGATATGCCTTTAGATACCGGTGACTTTTCCTTAATAAGCAGACGAATTATAGATGTCTTGAATAAAATGCCCGAAGAAAGTCGTTACATTCGTGGAATGCGAGCATGGGTAGGATTTAAGCAAATTGGAGTTGAGTATGAACGTGAACAACGCTTTGCAGGACAATCAAAATATTCATTTAAAATGTTGTTTCAACTTGCTTATAATGGGATTTTTAATTTCAGTGAGTTTCCAATAAAATTTATTACCAATATGGGGCTGCTTTCAGTTCTTGTTTCACTTTTATATTTATTACAAACTATTTATAAAAGAATAATGGATCCATCATTTCCCGTAGGATTTACCGGACTCTTATTTGCAATTATTTTATTTGGCGGAGTGCAATTAATTTCATTAGGAGTAATTGGCGAGTATGTTTTAAGAATTTTTTTTCAGGTAAAGGGAAGACCTTTATTTGTAATTAAAAATGAAATTATTGATAAAAAAATTAGATCGGAAAAGTAATGGCAATTTTTGAAACGATATCAGAAAGCATTCCCGTATCAATGCATGAAGACTGGTTTGAAATTGCTACGGTAGAT
>CAMDBK010000140.1 GCA_945889235.1 Chitinophaga pinensis | reverse complement strand
ATGTAAGTGGCGGGTTCAATCTTTTGGAAGTAAAATCTTCTGCCGGTGTAAATGATTTTTACATCAATGGTAATTATGTTTCAACAGCCTCTGTTCAGGATTATACTCCGGGTGCATTAGGTATTCTTATAGGTCCCGATACAAAGGCTAAAGCTGATTATTTTTATGTTTATGCAACCCGTTCTGTCAGCGACAGCGTAAATGCCAACCGCCAGTTTGGTGAACTTACTCCCGCAGAAAAGATTGAATATCTTTTTGCTGAAAACGAAAAGTTGAAGAAACAGATTGCACAGGATAATGTTGGATTGGTTAGGCAACAAGCTGACCTTAGAATTTCAACCCTTGAAAATGAACTGAAGAAAAAAGATTCGGAACTTGAGCAAATGACAATTGAAATAGGAAGTCTTCAGAAATACAAGAACGATGTTATTAAAGACATGGACGAAAATGTTTTTCTCACCCTTTCCAATTCAGTAAAGGAGCAGGTTGAGGTAAATAAAAAGCTGAATAAATTTATTGAGGAAATTCGTGATTCATTAGCCATTTCAAATAAGAAATACAGTGACTTAAAGTTGAAACAGTTGAATCAACTAATTGACGAGCAATTGAAAATACAGGCTAGAAAACAAACTTTGCCTGCAACAAAAGAAGAGCCCAAACAGGAAACAGCAAAGATTTCAGCTACAAAACAAGAAGCCGTTAAAATTAATGACCAGCCAAAGGTTGCCAACTCAGAAAAAAAGGTTGAAGCAAAACCAATGAAAGTAAAAGTAAGAACAGCAATTAAAAAAGTATAGATAAATTTAAAACAACCTCAAATGTCAGTTCACAAAGTAGTTAAGAAAATTACCACGCACATTTTGCAGGAGATGAAAGCAAACGGAGAAAAAATCTCCATGCTTACAGCCTACGATTTTTCCATGGCAAGAATTGTGGATGCTGCAGGCATTGATATTATTCTTGTTGGTGATTCTGCCTCAAACGTAATGGCGGGACACGAAACAACTTTACCCATTACACTTGACCAGATGATTTACCATGCAGGCTCAGTAATCCGTGCGGTTGACAGGGCGTTGGTAGTTGTTGATTTACCATTTGGTTCCTATCAGGGAAATTCAAAAGAGGCTCTGAATTCTGCAATTCGAATTATGAAAGAGGCAGAAGCCCACTCCGTAAAATTAGAGGGTGGAAGAGAAGTGAAAGAATCTGTTGAACGTATTTTATCTGCCGGAATTCCGGTGATGGGACACCTTGGTTTAACTCCGCAATCCATTTATAAATTCGGAACCTACACGGTTCGTGCAAAAGAAGAAGAAGAAGCAAAACGCTTAATTGAAGATGCGCATATTCTTCAGGAAGCAGGCTGTTTTGCAATTGTACTGGAAAAAATTCCTTACAAACTTGCAGCGCAGGTTTCTGCTGAATTAACTATTCCAATCATCGGCATTGGTGCAGGTGGTGGAGTAGACGGACAGGTATTGGTTTTGCACGATATGCTTGGTATCAACAACGAATTCAGTCCGCGCTTTTTACGCAGATACGCCAATCTTTATGAAGTGATTACTTCAGCAGTTGAGAATTATGTGAAGGATGTGAAAGCGAAAGATTTTCCGAACGACAGTGAGCAATATTAATTTGAGAATTTGGCAATGAGTCAATTTGACAATGCCCGCGGTAATCAAAACATTGACAAATTGACAAATAGTCAAATTGATGTTTTATACGAAGACAACCACCTCATTGTCCTCAATAAAAAGCCTTCACAAATTGTGCAGGGCGATAAAACAGGTGACAAGCCCCTTAGCGATTTCGTAAAAGATTACATCAAAGAAAAATACAACAAGCCCGGTGAGGTTTTTATCGGTGTTCCGCATCGCCTTGACAGACCTGTAAGCGGTGTTGTGTTGTTTGCACGCACATCAAAAGCGCTTGTTAGACTGAACGAAATGCTCCGAGATAAAACAATTAAAAAAACATACTGGGCAGTGGTGAAAAATCGTCCGCAAAAGGAAAGTGCAACGCTTATTCATTACCTGAGAAAAAACGAGCAGAAAAATAGTTCCAAAGCTTATGAAAAAGAAATTCAGGGTTCGTTGCGTGCTGAACTGGATTACAAAATTCTTCTTTCATCAGACACTTATCACTTACTGGAAATAAACCTGAAAACAGGCAGGCATCATCAAATCCGCGCGCAGCTTGCTGCTATCGGTTGCCCCATAAAAGGTGATTTAAAATATGGCTTTCCGCGGAGTAATGAAAATGCAAGTATCCATCTCCACTCACGCAAAGCAGAATTTATTCATCCTGTTTCTAAAACTGAAATTGTAATTGTTGCGCCTCCACCCAAAGATGTTTTGTGGGATTGGTTTTTGCAAAGAATTAAAGACTGATTTGCAGTTTCCAAAATATTCCTATTTTTGCCACGCTTTGTGGAATAATTTGATTGCTTGCAACCACGTAAAAAAATGCTAAAACCATTCTTTTTACAGGCTTTCTTGCCTCAGATTTTTCTCCAGAGTTTTACGATTAACTAAAAACTAATAACTAATAACTATTTTTAGACATGGCTTATTTATTTACATCAGAATCCGTATCGGAAGGGCATCCCGATAAAGTTGCAGACCAAATCTCAGATGCTATTATTGACGAATTTTTGAAACAGGACCCCGAATCAAAAGTGGCCTGCGAAACCTTTTGCACCACAGGTTTGGTGGTAGTTGGCGGAGAAATAAAATCAAAAGCCTACGTTGATATTCAGAAAACAGTGCGCGAAGTGGTTGCTAAAATCGGCTACACAAAAGCGGATTATATGTTTGAAGCAAATTCATGCGGAGTAATTTCTACTATTCACGAGCAAAGCGCAGATATTAATCAAGGTGTTGAGCGCAGCAATCCTGATGAACAGGGTGCGGGCGACCAGGGAATGATGTTTGGTTATGCTTGCAAAGAAACCGATAATTACATGCCGCTTCCTTTGGAATTAGCTCATGACCTTTTAAAAGAGCTTGCCGCTATCCGCAGGGAAGGCAAAAAAATGAAATACCTGCGCCCGGATGCAAAATCACAGGTCACCATTCAGTATTCCGACAAAGGAAAACCAGAAAAAATTGACACCATTGTCATCTCAACTCAGCACGATGATTTTGATAAAGACGCTGTGATGCTTGCGAAAATCAAGGATGATGTAATCAACATATTAATTCCGAGAGTGAAAAAATTGTTGCCTTCGCGCGTAAAAAGACTTTTTGGAACAGACATTAAGTATCACGTAAACCCAACCGGAAAATTTGTAATCGGAGGTCCGCACGGTGATACTGGTTTGACAGGCAGAAAAATTATTGTTGATACTTACGGTGGTCGCGGTGCTCACGGTGGTGGCGCTTTCTCAGGAAAAGACAGTTCTAAAGTTGACCGTTCGGCAGCGTATGCAACACGTCACATCGCTAAAAATCTTGTTGCAGCAGGCGTTGCAGAAGAAGTGTTGGTGCAGGTAGCTTATGCAATTGGTGTTGCACAGCCTGTTGGATTGTATGTTTACACGTACGGTTCAGGTAAAGTTCGTAACTCAGAAGGCAAAAAACTTTCTGATGGTGAAATTGCTACAGGTGTTGCAAAATTATTTGATATGCGCCCAAGTGCAATTGTAAAACGTTTTGGTTTGAAAAATCCAATTTATTCACCAACTGCAGCTTACGGACACATGGGCAGAACTCCCGGTGTTATTGAAGTGAACGGAAAAAAATATGAAACTTTTACATGGGAAAAATTAGACTATGTAGAGAAAATAAAACAAGAGTTTGGGATTAAAGAAAAACAACAGGAAGTGGTAAACGCTTAAGAAGCCTCACCCTTCCCTCTCCAAAAATCCCGAACAATAAAATGTTCGGGATTTTTTGTTTTAATTCGCATTCAAAATCTTTGTAATCATATAAATCTTTGTAATCAAATAAAAATGGAAGAAAGAATAATATCAGCAGGAACAAAAGTAAAACATCCGCAATTCGGAATTGGAAAAGTGGAGCACGTTGAAGAATATCACTATGTAGTGAATTTCGATTCACGTGGAATCGTTGATGTTTCAAAGAAATTTGCAGGGCTGGAAGTTTTAGGACCAAAACAGAATGAGGATGAATTTGACATTGATGCTGATGAAATAGAAAAAGCAGTTGAGCGTGTTCTCCGCAAATGGAACGGAATTGGAGAAGTAGTTCCGCTTGGCGACCGCTGGAGCGGTGGCACGTTATTATTGCAGCCTGCCGACCCTGCGCAAAAGCCCAAAGAAATTCCAATTGAAAACTTTTTTCACAAGATTGTGATGCTGCGGGACCGCCTGCGCGTGCTGGAACAAAACATCAACAGCAACGAAAAACTTTCAGATGAAGACAAAGTAAATCTTCAGCAATACATCACCCGCATTTATGGAAGCCTTACTACGTTCAATGTTCTTTTTAGAAATAAAGAGCAGCAGTTTGTGGGGGAGAAAGGGAAGGAATAACTAAACTTTCTTCCTGAAAAAAATCTGAATCGGCACCCCAGTAAAATTAAAGTGTGCCCTCATTTTATTCTCAATAAAACGTGAATACGATTCAGGAATATACTGCGGCAGGTTAGAATAAAACGCAAAGGTCGGAGCGTGTGTGGGCAACTGTTGTGCAAACTTAATCTTCACACTTTTTCCTTTGGTGGATGGTGGCGGATAGTTTTCAATAACCGGAATAATATATTCATTCAGCACGCGGGTCGGAATTTTCATCGTGCGGTTTTCATAAACTTCAATGGCGGTTTCAACCGCTTTCATAATGCGTTGTTTGTTCAATGCAGAAATAAAAAGTATCGGCACATCACGGAATGGCGCAAGCTTTTCACGGATCTCATCTTCCACTTTTTTCATGGTCGAAGTATCTTTCTCCACCAAATCCCATTTGTTTACAAGGATTACAATTCCTCTGTGGTTCTTTTGGGCAAGACTGAAAATGCTCATGTCCTGTGCTTCAAAGCCAAGCTTGGCATCCAGCATCAGCAGGCACACATCACAATTTTCAATGGCGCGCACCGAGCGCATAACCGAATAATATTCCAACCCTTCTTCCACTTTTCCTTTCTTGCGGATGCCGGCAGTATCCACTAAAATAAAATCTTTTCCGTAAGCCTTGTAATGGCTGTGGACAGCGTCACGCGTGGTGCCTGCAATATCAGTAACTATGTTTCTGTCAACACCAAGCAGCGCATTAGTCAATGATGATTTTCCAACATTAGGTCTGCCTACAATTGCAAATTTCGGAAGTTCAGTTTCATCTTTTTCCTCCTCAACTTCCATGAGTTTTGTCATGTCATCAAGAAGTTCACCTGTTCCACTTCCGTTAATAGAAGAGATATTGTAGATCTCACCTAATCCCAATGAATAGAATTCAGTAGCATCATTTTGCAACGCATGGTTGTCCACTTTATTAACAACAAGGAAAACCTTTTTATTTGTTTTCCGGAGCAGGGTAGCTACCCGTTGGTCATCATCCATGATGCCGCTTTTTACATCTACCACAAACAGAATAATGTTGGCTTCTTCCAACGCAACGTTTACTTGTTTGCGTATCTCACCTTCAAAAACATCATCTGAGCCGATAACGTAGCCGCCAGTATCAATCACCGAAAATTTCTTTCCGTTCCATTCGCCTTTTCCGTAGGTGCGGTCGCGGGTAACACCGGCTGTTTCATCAACAATCGCGCTGCGGCTATCGGTGAGGCGGTTAAACAAGGTTGACTTGCCCACATTTGGTCTTCCTACAATAGCAACTAAGTTTCCCATGTTTTTTTAAATCGAGCGCGAAGATACTCTAAATTTCTCCCCTTTGGGGAGATTAAGAGGGGTGCTGTTACTCCAGATACCCGTGAGTCTTCAGATAATTCTCGTCATTACGCCAGTCTTTTTTCACTTTCACGGTTGTCTCCAGAAATATTTTCTTCCCAAAAAACTTCTCCATGTCTTTCCGTGCTGCCATTCCCATTCCTTTAATTGACTTGCCGCCATGTCCTATCAAAATCATTTTCTGGCTTTCGCGCTCAACATAAATCACAGCAGCAATTTTAATAATAGTTGTCTCATCCTTGAAACTTTCAATATGAACATCTACTGAATAAGGAATTTCTTTTTCGTAATAGCGCAATATTTTTTCGCGAATAATCTCAGCCGCAATAAAGCGCTCCGACTTATCTGTCAACTGGTCTTCCGGGAAAAAAGAAGGACCTTCAGGAAGCAACTCTTTTATGCGCTTGAGCAAATAATCTGTATTGAATTTCTCAGAAGCTGAAACAGGAATTATTTCGGCTTTCGGAAATTTTTGTTTCCAGAAATCTGCTTTTGCTTCCAGTTTTAAATTATCCAGTAAATCAATTTTATTAATCACAATCAAAACCGGAACTTCCATTTTCTCAAGTCGTGCAAAGGTTTCTGCAAACTTCTCATCCCTGTTTTCATCTTCATCGCCCGGGCTAACATATACAATCACATCGGCATCTTTGAATGAAGTATCAACAAATTGCATCATGCCTTCGTGCATTTTGTAATGTGGTGCAATAATACCCGGTGTGTCAGAAAATACAACCTGATAATCCGTATCGCTTATAATACCCATGATGCGGTGGCGCGTGGTTTGTGCCTTTGCCGTAATAATGGAAATCTTTTCTCCCACCAGCGCATTCGTCAACGTAGATTTACCCGCGTTAGGCTTTCCTATAATATTTACAAATCCCGCTTTGTGAGCCATTTTATTTTTGAGCTAAAATTTTTTGTCTTCTAAATAAACTAAATTATATCTTTGCACCCCGTTTCAAAACTAAACAACCAAATCTGCTAGGGTTAATCCGCAGAAAGTTTGAAGATATATTGCGGGGTGGAGCAGTTGGTAGCTCGTCGGGCTCATAACCCGAAGGCCGTAGGTTCGAGTCCTGCCCCCGCTACTAAGAAAACCCGTTCGTCCCGAGCGGGTTTTTCTTTTTTAGTCTTCATAGAATCCCGCATTCTGAATTACATTTTTTTTAGTCCTAAAATACATACAAATCATAATATTAAAAAACATTTAATATTGATAATAAAAGCTGATAACTCGATTTGTAAAATTGAGTTATCAGCTTGGTACCCGGGACGGGACTTGAACCCGTACAGCCGCAATGGCCACAGGATTTTAAGTCCTGCGTGTCTACCAGTTCCACCACCCGGGCGATTGGTAGTTTTTAATAAAAAAACCTCTTTTGGAGAGGTTCTTTTGAGCGGGAAACGAGACTCGAACTCGCGACCCCGACCTTGGCAAGGTCGTGCTCTACCAACTGAGCTATTCCCGCTTTTTTTGTGGACTGCAAAAGTAAATAAAAAATGTAATCTGCAAAATTTTATTAAAACTCTTTACAGGCTTACTTCTTAGAAGTTTTTACTCCGGCTATTTTGTAAGATATTCCAACGCCAATCACTTCTTTGAACTGTGCTTTAGGTCCTTGTCCTACCTGAACTTTTTCGCCATTTATTTTCTGGTAAGTGGGGATGTTAATGTCGTGGTCATAAATAAGGTTGGTGTAAATGCTTGTAGTTATCAGTTTTCCGGCTTTAATGGTGACAGTAGTTTCCCAGTTGATGTCAATGTTTCCGCGATTTTCAGCTTTAGGGTCGGTGTAGTTATTGAATAGCTGAAGTGTAGTTAGCAGGTTAAGATACTTGG
>CAMDBK010000139.1 GCA_945889235.1 Chitinophaga pinensis | reverse complement strand
GTTAATGACTTTTATTTCTTCACCTGATTCGGAATTGAAACAGAAAATATCATTTTGCAGTGCAACTAAAATTTCTTCGTCTGATTTTCCAACGCCAGCGAAAGCAATTTCAGAAGATTTAAAACCAACTTCAACCGCCTTCTTCACTTCGTTTCCGCTCACACAGTCAGCACCAATTCCGTCATTTTTTATCACTTCCAGAATGCGATTGTTGGCATTTGCTTTTAAAGCATAATGCACAACATATTCAGGATTGACAGCACTTTTGAGCGCAGCAATATTTGCTTCCAGCAACGATAAATCGTAGTAATAGAAAGGCGTTGCGATGTTGGAAAATTTATCCAGAGGAAATTTCATCATTTATTTCCGCTGTTAAAAAGTCCATCATTCAAGGCAGTAAGCGCTTCATTTTTGTATTTGGTTTCTACAAGTACCGAAACATTATTCGGACTACCGCCATAAGAAATCATGCGAATAGGAATGTTTCTCAATGCTTCAAATATTTTCACGGCATAGCCTTTATGTTCACCCAAAAAATCACCTACAACACAAACGATGGTCTGGTCTTTATCCACTTCAACTGTTGCAAAATTTTTCAGTTCAGCTATAATTGCATCTAAGTTTTTGGGCTCGTCAATCGTCAATGAAACCGCTACTTCTGAGGTGGTAATCATATCAATCGGAGTTTTGTAGCGCTCAAAAATTTCAAACACAGAACGCAAAAAACCATACGCCATCAGCATTCGTCCCGAGCGGATTTTAATCGCATAAATTCCATCTTTCGCAGCAACAGCTTTTATATTTCCGCCTGATGATTTCTGAGAAATCAATGTTCCTTTTGCTTCAGGTTGCATGGTGTTGAGCAAACGTACCGGAATATTTTTCAAACGTGCGGGAAGTACACTGGATGGATGCAAAATCTTTGCACCAAAATACGCCAACTCAGCAGCTTCATCAAAAGAAAGTTCTTCAATAGGGAATGTCTTTTTCACAATACGCGGGTCGTTGTTATGCATCCCGTCAATGTCTGTCCAGATTTGAATTTCTTCCGCTTCAATGGCTGCGCCAACAAGCGAAGCAGTATAATCACTTCCACCGCGTTTGAGGTTGTCAATTTCACCAAAAGCATTCCGGCAGATATAACCTTGTGTGATAAATAATTTATCATTCTGATAATTCTTCAATTCCCTTTTCAGGTTTTCTGAAATATAATTTAAATCAGGTTCACCTTCTTCATCGGTGCGCATGAAATTCAGTGCAGGAAGCAACACAGATTTTTCTCCGTTCTCTTCCAGATAATAATGAAATAAAGCTGTTGAAATCAACTCGCCCTGCGCCAGAATTGCTTTCTCTTCATGGATAGTAAAAAGGTCTTTCGTGAAACTGCGGATGTATTCAAAATGCTCGTCAATCAACTCATTTCCTTTTTTTAAACCATCGGCAGTTTTGAGCAAATCTTTTATCAGCACTTTGTATTTGTTGTGAAGTGCATCAATTAATTTATTTGCTCCGTCTTTATCACCTTTGTAAAAACTTGCACTGATCTCAACCAAACTATTGGTTGTCCCTGAAACTGCCGACAACACTACAATACGTGGCTCGCTGCTCTTAATTAATTTTGCAACCGAGAACATGCGTTCAGCTGAGCCTACCGATGTTCCACCGAATTTTACAACTTTCATTTTCCTGAAAAAATTTGAGGCGCTAAAGTAGGAAAATTAGAATGCTCTGATTTCGTAAATCACAACAAATCTTAAAATTTAGTTACAGGTATTTTTAAATTTTATATTTGTCGTCCCATAAAGAAACAATGAGTGAATTTGTAGTATCAGCACGTAAATATCGTCCATCCACTTTTAACACAGTGGTTGGACAAAAGGCAATTACCTCTACGCTTAAAAATGCGATAAAGAATAGTCATCTGGCACAGGCATTTTTATTCTGCGGTCCGCGCGGAGTAGGCAAAACAACTTGTGCACGTATTCTTGCAAAAACCATTAACTGCTTTAACATCACAGAAAATACTGAAGCCTGTGACCAATGTGAATCATGTGTTTCGTTTAACGAAAATGCTTCGTTCAATATTCATGAACTAGATGCGGCTTCCAATAATTCTGTTGATGATATCCGCAACCTTGTTGACCAGGTGCGCTTTGCACCGCAGGTTGGCAGATACAGCATTTATATTATTGATGAGGTTCACATGCTGTCGTCAGCGGCTTTCAACGCTTTTCTGAAAACGCTGGAAGAGCCGCCTAAGCACGCTATTTTTATTCTTGCTACAACGGAAAGACACAAAATAATCCCCACCATTCTTTCGCGCTGCCAGATTTATGATTTCAAGCGCATACAGATTACCGACATGGTGGATTACCTTGGTTTTGTTGCAAAAAGCGAAGGCATAGAAGCGGAGCATGATGCTTTGCATATTATAGCGCAGAAGGCTGACGGTGCTATGCGCGATGCACTTTCAATGTTCGACCAGATTGTAAGTTTTGCAGGAAATAAACTTACCTACAAAGCAGTAATTGAAAACCTGAATATTCTTGATTACGATTATTATTTCAGAATTTCATCTGCTGCTTTGGAAAGCGATATTCCTTCAGCTTTGGTGATCTTCAATGAAATTTTAGACAACGGTTTTGACGGACATAATTTTATAAACGGATTGGGTTCGCACCTGCGAAATTTATTGGTGTGCAAGGATATTTCAACGCTTCAATTATTAGAAGCAGGTCAAAATATTAAAGACAAATACATGGAACAAGCGCAACGTTTCAGTCAGGAAATATTGCTGCGCGCAATTAATATAACAAGCCGCTGCGACATTAATTATAAGACGAGTAAGAACCAGCGGCTGCAGGTAGAACTTGCACTCATGCAAATCTGCTCACTGACAGGAAGCCAGCAACAAGGCGAACCTGAAAAAAAAAACCTGATTAACAGCCCGGGCAGTGTTTCTACGCCCTTAAAGCCTGAGAAAAAAGAAATTGTTGCAACAGAAACTGTTGAGAAAAAAGTTGAATTCGTTATTGAAACTCCTTCAGACAGCTATAAGGAAGTTAAAGAGTCTTCACCAACGGTTTACAAAAAAATTATTTCCGGAACTACTTCTATTAATGCTGCAACTACAGTAAAATCTGAAATCAAAGAAACAGAAAATGAAAATTCAATTACCGATAAAACAATTGAACAAAAAAACTTTACTGAAGAGGAAATGATTGCCGTTTGGAATAATTACGCTGCACTGCAAAAAAACACCAAGCCCAGCATTTACGCTATACTGACAAGGAACATTCCGGCACTGAAAGAAAATTTTTTGATTGAACTGAATATTGATAATTCAATGGAAGATGCTTCGCTGAACATTGAAAAAATTGAATTACTGGAATATATGCGAAAGCAGTTATTGAATAACGGAATACAGTTGATACAAAAAATTAATATTGCTGTTGATACAAAAAAATTATACACCCAGCGCGAAAAATTTATGCACATGGCGGAAAAAAATCCAAATATCAATAAACTCAAACAACAATTAGATCTGGAAATAGACTGAAGAATTTTAATCGTAAATACTAAAAATCAACAACATGAAATCATTGAAAATTTTTGCTTCCCTATTTGTAATCACATCACTCCTCTTTTCTTCGTGTACCTGCAACGATAATAAGAAAGTTGCAGACTATGAAAGTGTAGAAAACGATCCGCTGAACACACGCATTTACACGCTTGACAACGGACTGAAAATTTACATGTCGGTTTACAAAGATGCACCGCGCATTCAAACATATATTGCTGTTGGTTCAGGCAGTAAAAATGATCCGCATGATGCAACAGGACTGGCGCATTACTTAGAGCACATGCTGTTTAAAGGCACCGACAAATTCGGGACAAAAGATTTTACAAAAGAAGAACCATTGGTAAACGCGATTGACAGCCTGTTTGAAGTTTACCGCAAAACAACCGACACCGAACAACGCAAAAAATTGTATCACATTATCGACAGTGTTTCAGGAGTTGCTGCGCAATTTGCTATTGCCAATGAATACGACAAACTGATGTCTGCAATCGGGGCAAAAGGAACGAACGCCTACACCTGGGTGGAACAAACAGTATATGTAAATGATATTCCTTCCAACCAAATGAAAAAATGGCTGGAAATTGAATCAGAACGTTTCCGTAAACCTGTGATGCGTTTATTCCATACTGAACTGGAAGCCGTGTATGAAGAGAAAAATATTTCATTGGACAGTGACGACAGTAAACTGTGGGATGCTATGCTGGAAGGGCTTTTCCAGAAACATACCTACGGAACTCAAACTACCATCGGAACAATTGAGCACTTAAAAAATCCATCGCTTACCGAAATAAAAAAATATTTTAATAACAATTATATTCCGAACAATATGGCAATTTGTTTGTCGGGAGATTTCAATCCCGATTCAGCAATTGTATGGATAAAAAACATGTTTGGTTCGTATCAGCAAAAACCAAAACAGGAATTTGTGGTTGCTGTTGAGGACGAAATTAAAGAACCGATTGTAAAAGAAGTGGTGGGTCCCGATGCAGAAGGGGTGGCATTGGGATTTCGCTTTGGTGGTTTCAGCTCACACGATGCTGAAATGATTACTGTTATTGATAAATTGCTTTACAATTCAAGAGCAGGCCTGATTGACTTAAATCTTAATCAACAACAAAAAGTGTTGGACGGCTGGACTTATCCAATGATTATGAAAGATTACTCGGCACACATTATGGGAGCGGAAGTAAAACAGGGACAAACTCTGGAAGAAGCAAAAGACCTTTTGCTCTCGCAATTAGAACTGATTAAAAAAGGTGATTTCCCTGACTGGTTGCTGGAAGCAGTAATTAACGACATGAAATTACAGGAGTTAAAATCGTATGAAAGTAATAGAAGCCGTGCAGATAAATTTGTTGAATCATTTGTATTGGGAGTTCCATGGCCGGATTACATTGCACGCACCGAAAAACTGGCTAAAATCACGAAAAAAGAAATTATTGATTTCGCCAATGCACACTATAAAAATAACTACGTAGTAGTTTACAAACGCACTGGCGAAGACAAAAACGTGCAAAAAGTAGAGAAGCCTCAAATCACGCCTGTTGAAGTAAACCGTGAATCGCAAAGTGAATTTGTGAAAACTATTTTGGATCAAACCATTCCTGATATTGAGCCGGTTTTTGTGAATTATAAAGAGGATATAAAAACGGTAAGTCTCAATCACAACATTCCGCTACTTTACAAAAAGAATGACGAGAATAAGACTTTCAATCTCTATTATATTCTTGACATGGGAAGCAATAACAACAAGAAATTGTCGGTTGCTATTCAGTATCTTCCTTTCCTTGGAACTTCAAAACTAAAGCCCGCTGAAGTAAAACAAGAGTTGTATAAACTCGGCTGCTCTTTTGATGTTTATAACTCAGACGATCAGGTTTGGGTTAGCCTGAGCGGACTTACTGAAAATTTTGAAAAAGGGCTTGCCTTATTTGAGGAGTTGCTTGCCGATGCGCAGCCTAATCCCGAAGCACTGACAAACCTAAGCGCGGATATTTTAAAAAGACGAGCTGATGCAAAACTTTCAAAAGATGAGATACTATGGAGCGCGATGTATAGCTATGGAGTGCATGGAAGCAAATCGCCTTTCACGAATATTCTTTCTGCGAAGGAATTACAGGAATTGAAACCTGAAGATGCTGTTCAACTGATTAAAGAACTTACTTCTTATGAACACCGCGTGTTATATTATGGCTCAGAGGATTCAGACAAACTTGCAGAGCAACTGAACAAATTGCATAAAACACCTGAAGCACTGAAACCTGTTCCTGCTGAAGCTCCATTCGCAGAACTTGGAGTTGAGAAGACACAAGTGTATGTTGTTAATTACGATATGCAACAGGCGGAAGTTTTAATGCTTTCAAAAAGCGAGAACTACAATAAAAACATTATGCCACAAGCCTCTATGTTCAATGAATATTTCGGTGGAGGAATGTCTTCTGTTGTTTTTCAGGACATGCGCGAATCCAAAGCGCTGGCATATTCAGTGTTTGCGTCTTTCCGGAGTCCGGGCAAAAAAGAAAAAGCAAATTATGTTTTGGCTTACATAGGAACACAAGCCGATAAATTGCCCGAAGCCATGAAAGGCATGAACGATTTATTGAATGAAATGCCGGAGTCGGAACACCTTTTTAATGCCGCTAAAAATGCAGTTATTCAGAAAATAAGAACTGAGCGTATTACCAAATCAGGAGTGCTTTTCAGTTATGAACGCGCAAAAAGATTAGGCTTAGATTATGATCTGCGTAAAGATATTTTTGAAAAAGTTCAGCCGATGAAACTGGAAGAAGTAAAAGCATTTCACAATGGATATTTCAAAAATAAGAATTTCAATATTCTGGTTTTAGGCGACAAAAAGAAGTTAGATATTCCAACACTTCAGAAATACGGTGAAGTAAAATATCTGACGCTGGAAGATGTCTTCGGATATTGAGAACAAGAACATGAGAATTATAATTCTCTGTGCTTTTATTTTTCTGCTGAACTCCTGTTCAACTGACCCGATGCTGCCTTGGTTTTCCAAGCCTGAAAATCCTTGCATAGAATTGCCGGATACAACCATAAATTCATCTTCTGATTATGATACAAAATATGTTTTTGTATTTGTAATTGACGGTCCGCGCTGGAGCGAGACATGGGGAAATCAAGGGCGACAATTTATTCCTTACCAAAATCAGCAATTACTACCCAAGGGAGTATTGTGCACTGATTTTATTAATGATGGTGCAACGGTAACAGTTTCGGGACATGCTGCTATAACCACAGGTTGTTACGAAGATTTGGAAAATACAGGCGGAGAACTTCCTTCCCGTCCTTCACTTTTTCAATTCTGGCTGGCAAAAAGTGGTAAACCAAAAGAATCTGCATGGATTATAACAAGCAAGGATAAACTATATGTTTTAGGCGACTGCAAGGATTCGAGCTGGCATGGAAAATTTTCGCCTTCACTTAATTGTGGTGTAGCCGGGGCATACAGCGGTTATCGTGATGATTTTCAAACAACGGATACTGTGTTAAGTATTGTTTCACAACATCATCCCGAATTGGTATTAATCAATTTCAGAGAACCTGATTATTCAGCACATAAAGGTGATTGGTATGGATATATTGATGGAATAATTGATACCGATTCGCTCGTGTGGTCACTGATTAATTTTATTGAAACCGATCCATTCTATATGGTTAAAACATCCTATTTTATTACAAACGATCATGGCAGGCATTTAAATGAAGTTCAAAATGGATTTGTATCGCATGGCGATGATTGCAACGGTTGTCGTAAAATAAGTTTACTTTCTATTGGTCCAGATTTTAAGCAAAACGATTCAGTGGCTACCAACTACAGTCACGTAAACCTCAGTGCCACCATTGCTGAATTGATGGGCTTAGGCCGGGAAGAAAACAACGGTAAGGTGATGTGGGATATTTTTAAATAATCCGCTGAATTATTTTTTGTTCACCACATACGCGTTAGCCTGGGCAAGCGGAGTAATCACCATATCATTTACACAAAAATGCGCAGGGCGCGAAGCGGCATACCAGATTGCATCTGCAATATCATCAGCTGTTAAGGGCTGATAACCTTTGTAAACATTATGCGCTCTTTCTTTATCGCCATGAAAGCGAACAACGGAGAACTCTG
>CAMDBK010000138.1 GCA_945889235.1 Chitinophaga pinensis | reverse complement strand
AGGAAGAAAAAAACGAACCTGTTCCTGATGCACCACCTTCATCAGTAAAACCTGAAGAGTTAGGGGTATATGTTTTGCCTGATAATTTTGAGCAACTGAAAGTACTGAATGAACCTCCTTTCAAAAAAGAAGATCCTGCATGGCATGATTGGCAGCAACAGGATACATTGATGGGATATGTAAATAAACCCAATTCAAAGGTTGAAATGAAATCATGGAGTTATGGCATTCAAAATCCTCAGGCTTTTTATTCTACTGATTCAATCGGAAGAAGATTAAACGGAAATGACCTGAAATTTCCGCGACAAAAATATGCGTTGTTTATTGGTTGTTCCGTAACGTTTGGTGTATTGGTTAATGACAAGCAAACGCTACCTTCAATTGTTGAACGCCTTGACACCAATTACCGCGCGTATAATTATGGTGTTTCGGGTTATGGAACGCATCACCTGCTTGCCATGCTGCAAAACCGCAACCTGCGAAAAGAAATAAGTGAAACTGACGGAGCAGCATTTTATATATTTTTTCCGGGCCATGTAAACCGTGCCATTGGTGATATGGACTCGTATCTTTCATGGAATATGAATAGTCCGTTTTACTATTTGGATGGTGATAAAATTGTGCGCAGAGGAAGTTTTATAATCGGAAGAAAAGTGATTTCAAAATTTTATGATTTTTTTGCAACAACCTATATCTGCAAATATTTTGACATTCATTTGCCCGGAAAATTGCGCGAACATCATTACCGCTTTACAGCAAAACTGATTGAACAATCTTATAAAGAATATCAACGGCAGTTTGGAAATGATAATTTTTATGTTGTGTTTTTACCTGCCTGGGGAAATGATATTAAACCGTATTTAGATGAACTGCATATCAAATACCTTGACTACGACAGGCTTCTACCCTATTGGCAGGACAGATATAATTTTGCGGGTGACGGGCATCCGCGTCCTCTGTTTTATAAAATACTGGCTGAGCAAATTGAAAAAGATGTGTTGAGCAACTGAAAACTATCGCTCTAAAATCTCTTTAATATTGGGCCTGAAATAACGATTGCTTTTCAGAATTTTTCCATCCTCACGAAAAATGGGTTCATCGTTTTCATCCAGTTTACTCATGTTGCTGCGGTGTATTTCATCAAACACTTCATCAATTTTATGTTGCAATCCGTGTTTTAATATAGTTCCGAAAATAATGTAAAGCTGATCGCCAAGCGCATCGGCAATTTCAGTGATATCACCTTTGCGACAGGCATCAAGGTATTCATCTGTTTCTTCTTTTATAAGGTTATAGCGCAGCATGTATTCGCGCTCCGCAGGTATAATCAGTTCGGTAGCATTTCCAATTTTAAACACTTCATGAAATTCATGAACGCTCATCACTTTTGTGATAATGCCTTTAGTAGTTGTTGTTTCACTCATTGTTTAATCGTTGTAAATAAATTTATTATTCTTTCGCAGTTTGCCATCTTCATCGTACTCACTGCTGCTGTCTAACTGTCCTTCTGAGCTGTAATTGTATTCAGTAAGAGTTATCAGTTTTCCTGTGGCATCGTAAATTGAAAATCGTAAAATATTTTGGGCATTATCGTATACATAAACATCATAACCGGTAAATTCATAATTGCCGTTGTAATGATTATGGCGCTGGTAATTATTGATAAAATATTCAATGTTAGTATAACTCAACAGCTCACCTGCAGCTGAGTACAATGATTTCCGGTAAAGATTGGTTTCACCATTGTAATATTGATAAACCGTATAATTATCAAGTTGGTTGAAACTGTAATTACTTTCCTTTTGCAGCAGTGTATCCGTATATTCAAATGATTTGTACGAGACCTCTACCCCATCTTCAATATGTGTTACATTACTGAGATTTGATGACGAATTGTAGGTGTATTTTTTTTCGGAAATAAGTTTTCCTTCTTCAGTAAAAGAATGTTCTATTGAAAGTTTTCCTGTTTCATATTCATACGTATCGTATTTCTTCAGCTGACCGTCAGTAGCTTTGTATTCCTTGCGGTTAAAAAGTCTGTCACTGTTATAATAATAGGCAAGATATCCTATGGAAGCATCATTTTCAAAACGAAATTCCTTACAGAGCAGACCTTCCATACCTGGTGCATTATCGCAGGGCGAAAACTCATCAACGCGGCACGAGGCAAGAGAAATGAAAAGAATAAAAATGAATAGTGCGTAAAAATTCTTCATGAAAACTAATCTGCGAATTTACAAAATCTCTGAAAACATTTTCTGTTTAAGTTTTGCGAATGAATTGGTTAAGGAATATTTATGAAATGGTTCTGTTTTGAAATTTCTAATTGTTTATTTATAATTTTACCATTCAAAAAAATAAACACATGAAACATTTTTACCTGCTTTTTGTCTGCACATTATTCGTTTCAATTTCAACGGCACAAACACCTGTTGTTTTGCGCGGGCCGTATCTCCAGTTTCCAACTTCATCGGGAATGAAAATAAAATGGCGAACCGATGTGGCTTGCAACAGCCGCGTGTTTTACGGAACAACACCGTATGATCTTAGCGAATATTTCGAAGACCTGACTGATACGCTTAATCATACTGTTGCCATAACCGGATTAAATCCTTACACCACGTATTATTACAACATCGGAACCACCACAGAAGTGCTTGCAGGAGGCGACAGCACTCACTTTTTTAAAACCTCACCTGTTATTGGAACCGTGCAGCCCATCAGAGTTTGGTCAATCGGTGATTTTGGAAAAGGAAATACCGGTGAAGGACAAACGCGTGATTCTTATCTGGCTTATTCGCAGGACACACACACGGATGTTTGGCTGTGGCTGGGCGATAACGTTTATGATGCCGGTACCGATCAGGAATATCAGGACAAAGTTTTTTCAGGTGTAAATGGCTATCAGGATGTTTTTACATGGCTGCCTTTTATGCCAACGCCCGGCAATCACGATTATCAGTCGGTTCAATCCATTATTGGTGGAACACCGCCACCACAACATACAGGCCCTTACTACGATATTGTTGATGTGCCTACCAACGGTGAAATTGGCGGTGTACCTTCCGGTTACGAATTATTTTACTCTTACGATTATGGCAACGTACATTTTATTTCACTCAACTCAGAAGTGGGTTGTGTTCTTCCCAGCCCCGGCAGCAATGACTGGACAGGAGCAGGTGGCGGCTTTTTAGGTTCGCCTGCATTTACAGGTTCGCCTTTGGTTGACTGGCTGCACGCAGATTTGCAGGCAAACATACAGCCTTGGGTAATTGTATATTTCCATCAACCACCTTATTCAGATGGCTCGCACGATGCAGGTCAGTTCTACGAAGTATTTATGCAAGCAATGCGTGAAAATTTTGCAGAAATATGGGAACAGTATGGTGTTGATATTGTGCTATGCGGACACAGCCATGTTTATGAGCGCTCACACCTTATTCACGGATTGTATGATGATGCCGGCACGTTTGACCCAGCTAACATGTTGGTTGACGGAAGCAGTGGAAATGCAGTTGCAGGTGAAGCCTACAGAAAATACAAACTGGGAACTAACCCTAACTACGGAACCGTTTATGTTGTAAACGGAAATTCGGGAAGCAATGAAAGCGCTCCGGGTTTCACTCACCCTGTTATGCATGCCGAATACGGTTGTGATTCGTGCATGGGTTCTTTTCTCATGGATATTAATGGTGACACCTTGCGCGGACGACACCTGAATATTTTTGGTGAGATTAAAGATGATTTCACTATTTACAAACTGAACGAAGCAGCATCTGTAAAGGAAAACACAGTGTTAAACAACATTACTATTTTCCCAAATCCATTTAAGAACACGACTAAAATTGAATTCACACTTTCCGAGAATTCAATTATTGAAATTGAATTGTATGATATTAACGGTAGAAAAATTCAGGAACTTTTCAAGGGTAATATGACTACAGGAAAACACACGGTTGAATTAAATGCCGAACATCTCGGGCTAAGCAAAGGAACCTACACAGTTGGTTTCGGAAACGGACAAAAAATATTTTATAAGAAAATAATTAAGTTTGAGTAGTTTTACATCATTCTTAATTATTATTGAATTTATTTACTAACCAAAAACAAAAACAATATGAAAAAACTACTACTACCCTTTCTGCTTTTAGGCTTAATGTTTGAAAGCAATGCACAGGTTTGCAACAGCAATCACCTGACCAATGCAGATTTTACTGCCGGGCTTACCAGTTGGAGCCAATACGGAACAATAACCACGGCACAGGTGTTGCCTATTGTCAATGGCTGCCTTCAAAATCCACTGGTATTACCTGCTACAAACAACAGCAACACAGGCGTTGAACAAGTAGTGGTATTAAAACAAGATACCTGCTATGATTTGTGTTACTGCTATGAATTTCCGCAATCCGGCTCCTTGTTCAACTCCAGATTGGTTATTGCCGGAATTACTTCGGGGGTAACGGTTACACAATTACTGAGTGGCTCATTCACTCCCGCATAGGCACAAATATTTGATCAAATTACTTCCTCGGTAGCCATTCCGGCAACCTATACCTGCACCGGCACTTTTCAAGCTACAGGTAACTTTACAAGTTTTGTGGTGGTGAACGAAACCGTTGGAGTTGTGGGAGCAGATGTGCGGGTTGATAACATCTGTTTATCAAGCAGAAACCCCTGCCCTACTGACCCGTGCGACAGCCTTGATGCAAACTTCAGTTATGTAGTAAGCGGAAACACTGTAAACTTTACAGACATTTCAACCTCGCCAACAGGCTCAACGCTGGGCTGGAACTGGGATTTTGGAGATCCTCCATCAGGACTACTTAATACTTCAACGCTTCAAAATCCATCGCATCTATATCCTGGCCCAGGTATATATTTTGTGTGCCTTTACCTTTCTTCTGTTTCATCAGACGGCCTTACTTCCTGCCACGATACATTTTGCATAGATGTAATTGTACCGTCACCGGTTGGTATTAACGAAGAGAATATGGGCAGCCTTGTTATGTCGCCTAACCCTGCTGATGAACATTTACAGTTCAGGGGAACAGCTGTTGCAGAAAAAATAACACTGTACAACTCATTAGGGCAAAAAGTTTTTGAAAGCGCAGTTAAAAATAATGCGGCTGATTTGCCACGCAGCTTAGCTGAAGGTGTTTATTATGCGGTTATTGAAACCGACACGGGAACGCTGCATCGGAAGCTGATGATAAAACGTTAAACAAAAAGTCCCCCGCCAAAGGCGGGGGACTTTTTTATTCAGCTTCTTTTGCCACAATAGCAATCCGCTTACCATCCTGACTTATGGCTACACGCGTAGTACCGGCAATGCCTTCGCTTTTTAAATCGGCTAGTAATGTCCAGATTTTTGTTGCAGGGTTAAGCAAATAGATTGAAGTTTCTTTTGCCATAATAAAATTGCCCTCAGGGGTAATGCAAAAATCTTCACTGCCTTTAACTGTTGGAAATAATTTTTCTATCGTTTGGTTGTTCCCAAACTGCAGCGCTCCATTATCTACTTGCAAACCACCTTTGCTGTATTTACTGATATAATATTGGGTGGTGTCGCTTTTATCAACAAAATAAAATCCTTTTTCGTCAGGCACTTTAACCATGCAACGGCCCACTTTTTCAACTTCATTATGCGTTTGCCATTTTCCAACTTCTGCTAATTGTAAACTTACAGGTTCTGTGAGAATAAACAAAGCAAGTTTATCTTTTGCATACCAGCAATGGTAACCCACTGAGTCAACAGCTTTATCTAAAATGCGTATTGGTTTTTCTTCGCTTGTTAAACTGAATTGCCACAAACGTTGCGCTGAATCTTTTTCAACACGTACAGTAGAAAAATGAATGCCGTCATCCATAAATGTTGGTGAATACTCACTTTCAGGAGTTGTTGTAATCTGTACTACCTGATCATTTACAACCTGGTATTCAAAAACATCAGCCTGTGTGCCATTGCGAATGGATGTGAATAATATAGTGTTACCGTCATTTGAAAAACATGGCTGACTATCATAGCCTTTACTATTGCTGATATTTTTGGGCTTACCCACATGTGAGTGCGATCCGTGGTTGTCTATATCCAGCAGATATATTTCTGTGGCGGGAATTTGGGATTTCACGCAGAGGGCGCAGAGGAGCAGAGAAAACAGAGTGAGTACCTTTTTCATATTTTTATTATTAGCCCCTCGACTACGCTCGGGGTGACAAGACTGCCTTAATTACTGATTACTGATAACCGATTACTGATTACCACTACTCTACTCCCTTCCGTTACGCGAATACTTTTTCATAATACCGCGCTGCGATGCATTAATGAAAGAAATAATTTCATCGCGCTCATCCGTTACCGGAATTTCTGCTTCAATAATTTCTAAAGCCTGTGCAGTATTATTTTTTCCTAAGTAAAGTATGCGGTAAATATCCTGAATGTGACTGATGGTTTTATTATCATAACCTCTTCTGCGCAAGCCAATGGAATTTACACCGGCATAAGAAAGTGGTCTGCGTGCAGCTTTGGTGTAAGGCGGCACATCTTTTCCAACCAGTGAACAACCTGAAAGCATGGCATGTCTTCCGATATTTACAAATTGATGAACAGCAGTCAAACCGCCAAGAATAGCGTAATCACCGATATTAATATGTCCTGCAAGTGTTGATGCATTGGCAAGAATGCAGTGATTACCAACCACACAATCATGCGCTACGTGTGTGTATGCCATCAGCAAACAATTACTTCCTATTTCAGTTGAGCCTCTTGCTTTTGTTCCTTTATTTATTGTTACACATTCGCGAATGGTAGTGTTATCGCCAATAATAGCTTGTGTTTCCTCGCCTTCATATTTTAAATCCTGAGGAATGGCAGAGATTACAGCACCCGGAAATATGCGGCAGTTTTTTCCTATCCGCGCACCGCTCATAATATTTACGTTAGAACCAATCCATGTTCCGTCACCAATTACCACATCATTTTCAATAACGCTGAAAGGTCCTACAGATACAAACTTTCCAAGATGTGCTTTAGGGTGAACTGCGGATAATGAATCTATCATACTGTATTTCCTTTTTGCTTAGTGTTAATTCGTGAAATTAGTGGCTAATTACTTTCTGCTTTTTTAACAATTTGTGCCATAAGTTCGGCTTCCATTACAATATTTTCCCCAACAAAAGCATAGCCACGCATCTGAGCTATTCCTCTGCGGATTGGCGAAAGTAATTCTAATTTAAAAATCAGCGTATCACCCGGAACAACTTTTCTTTTGAACTTTACATTATCTATTTTCATGAAATAGGTAAGATAATTTTCAGGATTTTGAACAGTATTTAAAACTAAAATTCCGCCTGTTTGCGCCATAGCCTCTATCTGTAAAACTCCCGGCATAACAGGGCTTCCCGGAAAGTGTCCTTTAAAAAACTCTTCGTTTATGGTAACATTTTTCACTCCAACCACATGCGTTTCGCTCATCTCAATTATTTTATCAACCAATAAAAATGGCTGACGATGCGGTAATATTTTTTGTATGGCTTCAATATCAAAAAGAGGTGGAACACTGGGATTATATTTAGGAGCATTTTTTCCTGAGCGCGCCTTCTTCAAAAGTTTTTTCAGTTTTTTTGCAAACTCAACATTAGCTGCATGTCCGGGGCGTGTTGCAAAAACATGCGCTTTTAATGGAACACCCAGCAAAGCCAGGTCACCAATAACATCCAGCAGTTTATGACGAGCAGGTTCATTGTGATAATGCAATTCA
>CAMDBK010000137.1 GCA_945889235.1 Chitinophaga pinensis | reverse complement strand
GCATCAGCAGTCACGAACTTTTTCATGCGTGGAATGTGAAAGCAATCCGCCCTGCTGAGATGCAGCCATACGATTATTCAAAAGAGAACTACAGCAAACTGGGTTATGTTGCTGAAGGCGTTACAACGTATTATGGTGATTTGCTTTTGTTCCGTTCAGGCGCTGTGAGTGAATATGAGTTTAACCGCAACCTGCATTTATTGCTGCAAAAGTATTTCCACAACTACGGGAGGTTTAATCTTTCTGTTGGCGCATCTTCATTTGATACCTGGCTTGATGGCTACGAAAAAGGAATTCCGCACCGCAAGGTTTCTATTTATAATGAAGGTGCTTTGTGTGCGCTGATGCTGGATTTGCTAATACGCAGACAAACCGGAAATGATTTTTCAATGGACGATGTAATGCGTAAATTGTATAATGACTTCGGAAAGAAAGGAATTGGTTATACCGAAGAAGATTATCATAAAATTATTGAAACAGTTGCAGGCGCTACTAATTCAGTCAAAGTGTGGTCAGGAGGTGAGACCAATTTCTTTGACAGCTACTATAACGGCACTAAAAACTACGAACCGCTTTTGCGCGAAACCTTAGCGTATGTAGGTTTGGAAATAAAAGACAGCCGTTCAAAATATTATTTTGAAAACCGTTTTGGTTTTAAGGTAGAGAATAAACGAAGCGGTGCAGTCCTGATAATGGAAGTTGCACCTAACTCTATTGCAGATAAGGCAGGCCTTTCAGAAGGTGATGAACTTATTTCCATCAACGGAATAAAATTGCTGAACAACCTGAAAGAATGGTTGAAATATTTTCAGGAAGAAACTGTAACGCTTACTGTTTTGCGCTCTACCGAAACCAAAAATGTTTCACTGACACCAACAACAGAGACGTATTACCGCAGTTACTGGCCACAGAAAATGCGTGATTGTTCAGAAGAGCAGAAAGAAAATTACCGCAAGTGGACCGGCAGAGAGTGGTGATTAAACCGCTGCCACCGCAGATATCTCCACATTAACAAACTTAGGCAAAGCTGCCACCTGCACCGTTTCACGCGCAGGGAAGTCAGCTTTAAAGAATGCTCCATACACCTCGTTTACCGAAGCAAACTGGTTCATGTCTTTTAAAAAGATAGTGGTTTTTATCACATTGCTGAAATCCATGCCAGCTGCTTCTAATATTGCTTTCAGGTTATTCATTACCTGTTGGGTTTCTTCAATAATATTATCTAATACCAATTGTCCTGTGGCAGGATTAATAGCAATTTGCCCTGATACATACAGCATGTTGTTAACTAACACTGCCTGGTTGTAAGGCCCGATAGGAGCAGGAGCTTTATCGGTTTTGATGATTTTCTTATTCATGGGATACATACATTTGCCGGCTAAAATAATGAAAACACTCTTACTCGATAACTACGATTCATTTACCTACAATCTTGTTCACTATGCCGAACAGTTTTGTGGTGACATTGAAGTGCATCGAAACGATAAGATAAGCCTTGATGCCGTTGATAAATACGATGTAATCATTCTTTCACCCGGCCCGGGTTTGCCTAAAGATGCAGGGATTATGCCTGAGTTAATAAAACGGTATTCACCAACTAAAAAGATATTAGGAGTTTGTCTCGGACATCAGGCAATAGCAGAAGCTTTTGGAGGAAAATTAGTAAACATGAATCAGGTGCTTCACGGTGTTGCCCGCAAAACAATTGTTGTTGATGCGGATGATAAACTATTTAAAGATTTACCTAAAGAGTTCAACTGCGGACGTTACCATTCATGGGCAATTAAGAAACAGGATTTGCCTGATTGTTTAAAGCTGACTGCAACTGACGAACATGATTTTGCAATGGCATTCCGTCACAAAACCTATGATGTGTGCGGTGTGCAGTTTCACCCTGAGTCAATTTTAACGGATAATGGGTTGCAGATTATCAGGAACTTTTTTACGTCATGCTGAACTTGTTTCAGCATCTTAAATGTAAGACCCTGAAACAAGTTCAGGGTGACGGGAGTCTTACTTAATCGTAATTGCTTCTGCTGTTTTATCAGCAATCTTCTGAGCCAAAGCCTGACTGCCGGTTGAATGTGTCTGAAGTTCCGTTCTAAAATCTACATTTTCAAGAAGCTTAGCATAATCAACATTCAGTTCAATACTTGCATCATTACCTTGAACTTCTTTATTGATAGTAAGTGAAATATTCCTCAGCATATCATCATTCCCGATATGGTAAGCAAAACCTGTAGTAGGATTTCCGTTACCGGCTGCTGTTGAATCTACATATCCTTCCAGTTTCATAAACACATAACCCTGAGTCCAGTCCCAGTAGCTGGCGTAATTACTATTGATATACAAAGGATGCGTTGCGCCCCACTGAGCAGGGTCAGCGTGATTGGCTGCCGAATCAACGCCAACAGCAAATTCAATTTTCTTATAGTATCCGGTATCAAGTTTATTGATTGTGTACGCAGTTTCAACGCCATGTACCAATGCATACCTCATTTCAGGGTAAGTATAAGAATTGTCATCTTTTTTAAACTGAATATCCGAGACATAAAACTGCACTTTGGTGAATTTTAGTTTGCGTCCGTTCACAGTGTATTCCTGATTGTAAACAAGTGCGTTGTTTCCAACTAAATGATAAAAGTTAAGGTTTACTGATGTTGATGAAGGCTGGTCATTGGGTTTCTTACATGAAGTAATGAACAATAACAGCAAAGCCAAAGAGATTGTAATTGATAGAACTGATGTTTTCATAAAATGAGAATAATACAGCAAAGATATCTCATTAGTTTCCAAACAAAAAACACAATGTGTTATGCATTGTGTTTTTATAGTTTTAGTGAGGGCTTAAATTACCTGCTTGCCGTCATAGCCTTGCAGAAACTAATGTTATTATCATTCGGCAATCCGAATTTAACCGCATTTTCCCAATCCTGACAAGCGCCTTCTTTATCATTTAGTTTGTACTTGACATTGCCACGGTTTACATAAGCCTGTGCAAAATCAGGGCTCAGCGCAATAGCCTGACTGTAATCTATAATGGAAGAATTAAGGTCGGCAAGTTTGCTGTTGCAGGAAGCACGGAAAAAGAAAGCATCTTTATCGTTGGGTTTTAAAGCCAGCGCTTTGCTGAAATCGGCAATTGCTCCGCGGTAATCAGCTAAACGGTATTTGGCTTCACCGCGACTGAACCATGCTTCGGGCATTTTCGGATCTAATTTAATAGCTTCGTCATAATAAGGCATAGCCTCAGAATAACTTCCGGTAGAGGCTAAATAGTTTCCGCGGTTGTATTGATATTCGGCTGTTTGTGCAAACGAATTGACAATTGATAATTGACTCCCGATAGCTATCGGGATGATAATTGAAAGTGTAGATAAAACTTTGCGCATAAACTGAGATTTTGTGTGTGCCGAATTTTACACGGAACACCTTCATTAAGTTGAGCCGTTTATCGAAAAGAAAAATATTTAATCAGTACTATAAATTTCTAATTTCGCGCACGAAAAATCTAATATCTCAATACTTATATCTCATATCTAAATCATGGCTTTCGACATTGAAATGATCCGCACATTGTATGCGAACCTTCCCGGAAAAGTGGCTGCAGCCCGCAAATTAGTTGGCCGCCCGCTTACGCTGACAGAAAAAATATTGTATGCTCACCTGGCTGATGCTCTTCCGACTTCAGCATATCAGCGTGGGAATTCATACGTGGATTTTAATCCCGATCGCGTTGCCATGCAGGATGCAACAGCACAAATGGCTTTGCTGCAGTTTATGCAGGCAGGCAGACCAACTGTTGCTGTTCCTTCTACCGTTCACTGCGACCACCTTATTGTGGCCAAAGACAGTTCAGTAAAAGATCTTGATCGTGCCGTGAAAGTAAATCAGGAGGTTTATGATTTTCTTTCTTCGGTGTCTAATAAATATGGATTAGGTTTCTGGAAACCAGGTGCAGGTATTATTCACCAGGTTGTATTGGAAAACTATGCTTTTCCCGGAGGAATGATGATAGGAACTGATTCGCACACCGTGAACGCAGGTGGTTTGGGAATGATTGCAATTGGTGTTGGTGGCGCTGATGCCTGCGATGTAATGGCAGGATTAGCATGGGAATTGAAAATGCCGAAACTGATTGGCGTGAAACTGACCGGCAAACTGAACGGCTGGACTTCTGCCAAAGATGTGATTTTAAAAGTAGCAGGTATCCTGACTGTAAAAGGTGGAACTGATAAAATTGTGGAATACTTTGGTGACGGTGCTGTTTCGCTTTCGTGCACAGGTAAAGGAACCATCTGCAACATGGGCGCGGAGATAGGTGCAACCACTTCTACGTTTGGTTATGACGATTCAATGGCGCGTTACCTGAAATCAACAGGTCGTGCTGATGTTGCCGCACTTGCAGATACAGTAAGAGAACATCTTACTGCCGATGCAGAGGTGTATGCAAACCCTGAGAAATATTTTGACGAAGTAATTGAAATCAATCTTTCTGAATTGGAGCCGCATTTGAACGGTCCGTTTACACCAGACCGCGCAACTCCTATTTCACAGATGAAAGCGGAAGCTGAGAAAAACGGCTGGCCAACTGATGTAAAAGTTGGTCTGATTGGTTCATGCACCAACTCTTCTTATGAAGATATTTCACGTGCTGCTTCATTGGCAAAACAAGCTTCGGATAAAAAATTAAAGACCAAGTCTGAGTTTATGATAACTCCAGGTTCTGAGCAAGTTCGATACACTATTGAAAGGGATGGTTTCATAGACATTTTTAATAAAATAGGAGCGAAAGTTTTTGCAAATGCCTGTGGTCCCTGCATTGGAATGTGGGACAGAGATGGTGCAGACAAAGGCGAGAAAAACACCATCGTTCACTCGTTCAACCGTAACTTCAGCAAACGTGCTGATGGCAACCCAAACACACATGCTTTTGTTGGTTCACCGGAGTTGGTAACCGCAATTGCTATTTCAGGTAATCTTGCTTTCAATCCGCTTACCGATACCTTGATTAACGAAGACGGAGTGGCTGTAAAGCTTGACCCGCCAACAGGTAATGAATTACCTCCTTTGGGTTTTGATGTAAAAGATGCCGGTTTCCAAGCACCTGCAGACTCGCCTGAGGCGAGAGCAGCAAGTAGCGTTCTGGTTTCACCAACATCCGACCGCCTGCAACTGCTCGACCCGTTTGCAGCATGGGAAGGTGTTGACCTTAAAGGTTTGAAACTTCTTATTAAAGCTAAAGGGAAATGTACTACTGACCATATCTCAATGGCTGGTCCTTGGCTGAAATATCGCGGGCACTTGGATAACATCAGCAACAACATGTTGATTGGAGCAGTAAATGCATTCACAGAAAAAACCGACAGCGTTAAAAATCAAATCAGCGGAGCATACGATTCAGTTCCTAAAGTGCAGCGCTCTTACAAAGCAGCAAATATTGGTTCTATAGTAGTAGGTGACGAAAACTACGGTGAAGGTTCATCACGAGAACATGCAGCGATGGAACCACGCCACTTAGGTGTGCGTGCCGTACTGGTAAAATCATTTGCACGTATCCACGAAACAAATTTGAAGAAACAAGGAATGCTTGGATTAACCTTTGCCGATAAAGCTGATTACGATAAAATTCAGGAAAACGACAGCATTGATATTCTTGGTTTAACTGAGTTTGCACCCGGTAAACAATTGCAACTGGTGTTTCATCACAACGATGGCAACCGCGACTTTATTAACGTAAACCACAGCTACAACCAGCAACAGATTGAATGGTTTAAAGCCGGTGGCGCGCTGAATATTATAAGGGCGCAGGTGGGGTAGGCAATTTGCGGATTTCGAATTGAACAAAATTGCGGACTGAACAGCAAAATCCGCAATTTAAAATCCGCAATCCGCATTCATTATTTCCGCGCGAATAGTTTATTAATGTTCCTGATAATGAATATTTGACCATTGATACCAGTTGATGCCGGGGTAAGAAATACCACTCCATAGATCGGGTGCTGTAGAGCCATCACCATTGGTATCGCCTTTATAGGTATCATCGCCATAAGAAGTAAATTCTACTCCTGTTCCGTCATAATTCGTAATCTGGCCTGTTCCTCCATCGGGAAATAAAATTGAAAAACCGGGGTTGGTATATCTGGCAAACTTCACCACTACATTATCACCCAACACCAAAATTTTATTCGAATCAAAAGCCCAGCTATTGCCGCTCCAGCCTCCTAATACAAAGGCTACTTCGATTTCACTCCAGGTCATAAGATCTGCCTGGTCCTGATTATGCACACAGTCCACAAAAATTCCGTTACATAAATTAGTTTCTGCTGAGTTATCTGGATTGTGAAAAATATTGCTGTCGTCAAAATCGGTAGATGTACCAATAATAACCGGATGACCATTATCAAAAAAAGTATTACCCTGCGCTACACTGCTTTGCGGGCACCCCGACATATTAAGTGCTGCAAATTTGGAATCACTTCCACCGGCAGTATGTGCAAACACACAGTTTCTGATAGAATTAGATGCACCACCACCTACCACCAGTGCCTGTTCATAGGTAGCCGTGGCAAATCCGGCATAAAGTATTTTGCAATAATTAAGACTGTTGTCGGAAGTGCTGCCGAACGTAATAAACTGCCAGTCTCCTTTTTGCGGAGCGGTAGCGCTGCCATCGCCATTTGAATCTCCGCCATAGTTATCGTCATATAAGGAAGTGAAAATAACAGGAGCGGCAGCCGTTCCGTTAACTATCAGCAAACCTCCACCGCCATTAACAACCATTCCCTTCTGTGCACCGAACTTTACAATCGTCCCTGCTTCTATTGTAAGCGTAGCGTTAAGTCCCGGAAAAACTGTTGTTACATGATAAATATGACAGTTGTCCCAGGTAGTGGCAACATCAATGCTGGCACCTACTTCAACTACTTCCTTTACACAATCAATAGGTTCTTTTTTACACGAATTAAAAGAGAGCACAACAGCACTCAGAATAAGGCAATACGATAGTTTATTACTCATAGTAGTGATTTTAAAATTTTGGAATGAGTGAGAATAGTTCATAGGTTATATTTTCGTGAAAGGTAGAATTAATAATATACAAGCATCTATTATTTTAGTGTACAAAAAAAGGCACACCTGAGAAGGCGTGCCTTTTTTTACTGAATGAGACAAAATTATTTACAGGTGCAGTTAGCGTTTGCTTCCAGGTTGGCAATTGCATCATCGTATTGTTGTTTGGAATCAAAGTCGTCCTGACAATATTCTCCATTTCCAACGCCAAGCGTACAATCGGTGCATGTTTGACATTTTTTGCAGGATGCAAAGCCCAATCCGAAGATGGCGATCATTAAGTAGATTGATTTTTTCATAGTTTTAATTGTTTATGGTAATTGTTAAATTGGTTTATTGTTTAATTGTCTATTGTCTGCTTTTAACTTTATTCCCCCTCAACAGCACATTCAACCCGTGTAAATAAAGGCGTAACCACTACTGTAGGGCTGTCGGCAATAAATACATTGTATAATGAATCTTTAATGGGGGCAAGGCTGTCAACATTTCCGCAAATCTGTTTTGAAACAAAAACTGTAATTCCATCACTATCGTTTACGGTATAGTTGTAACACACCCATTCATCTTTTAAATCCTTCTTGTATTTTTCAATACCATCACATTTTTCACCGGCATAATAAAGAGTATTACCAACGGCATCTTTTACTTTGCAGGTTTGGCAGCGGTTGCAGGAAGCAGCTAGTAAGCAGTAGGTGGTAAGCAGTAAGCACTGAGATAAACTTCCCGA
>CAMDBK010000136.1 GCA_945889235.1 Chitinophaga pinensis | reverse complement strand
GTAGTATTTATGAAGCATATCAAGGTAAGCATGCGTTTGCACGGCAATACTTTCACTAAAATATTTGTAATCTAAACTGTCTACAAGCTTGTAGGAAACTTTTACGTGAGTAAGTTTCAATTCGTCTTTTATTTCATCCTGAATTAGTTTTAAATCTTTTTCAATAAATTCCTTCTTTGCAGGATTGGTATGGTTTGAAGAAGCAAAATCAAGTTTAGCTTTCAGCTTTCCAATCCAGAAATTGTTTTTAAAATCTGCCTGGCTTTTCTTTTTGTTGAGTTCAAAAAACTGTTTTTCATATTTATTTGACTTGAACTGATTCACCGCCAACGCTTCATACGCCCAGCGTGAAGCCATTACTTCACCTGCAATAGGAACGGTACTGTGTGAAGCGAAATTGGGATTCAGTTTATCGAACTTTACAATTACTCCGCTTAGCAAAAGCTGCGGAATAATGAGGAAAGGAATGAGAATATAAATGGTTACTGCTGAATTAAAAGCAGAGGAAATATTCAGTCCCAACAAATTGGCAAAACAAAACGAAGAAAACAGAACGAGAAAATAATCCATGTTCATTCCTTTTATTTCTAAAATCCAGTTGCCCAATAAAATAAAGGTTATTGCCTGCACAGCCGAAAGAAAAAACATGATTCCAACCTTTGAAACGAGGTAACTCCAACGGCTGAGATTTAAGAACGCTTCACGTTTTAAAATTTTCTGGTCGCGGATAATTTCTTCAGCACTTACCGTTAAACCAATGAACAGCGCCACCACTACGCACATAAACATATAAGCCGGAATATTGTCGTTGTGATAATAGACATAGCTTGTTTCTTCACTGCTTGAATATTTTACCAGATAGGCCAGAATAAAAGCCAGCAAAGGCGCTTCCAGTAAATTGATAACAAGGTATTGTGTATTTGAAAGTTTGGAAAGAACATCACGTTTTATGAAAACTTTTATCTGGCTTAAACGTGAAGGAACTTTATAAGAAGCTGGAATATCAGCGTATTTTTTAGCTGTATCAATTGCCTCAGGCTTGAATTTATCGAGGTATTTTTTATTCCATTCCTTTGGAGTGATTTTACGGTTATCCGTAATCTGACCGTATTCATCCACCACTTTTGTTTCAATGGTATTGAAGATTTGTTCTGGATTTACGTTACCGCAACTTTCACATTCCACCTCATCACTGTTCACCTGTCCGGTTTCGGTTTTAAAATAACTTACTGCGTCAATCGGGTTGCCGTGAAACAGTGGATAACCGCCTGTATCAAGGATTAACAACTTATCAAATAATTTAAAAATATCACTTGAAGGCTGGTGAATAACCACAAAAACAAGTTTGTTCTTGAGGGTTAATTCTTTCAGCAAGTCCATGATATTTTCCGAGTCACGTGAAGAAAGCCCCGAAGTTGGTTCATCAACAAACAGCACCGTTGGTTCACGAATTAATTCCAATGCGATGTTTAATCGCTTGCGTTGTCCGCCACTAATTTTCTTATTAAGCGGACTGCCCACTTTCATGCTGCGGATTTCATACAGGCCAAGGCTTTTCAGCATTTCAATCACCATTTTAGTGATGCGAAATTTGCTGTAGCCATCAAAACAAAGTTGCGCGTTGAAATAAAGGTTCTGGAATACGCTGAGGTCTTCCATCAGCAAATCGTCCTGAGAAATGTAACCTATAACACCTTCGGCTTTTTTGCTGTCGCGATGAATATCAATTCCGTTGATGGTTATGCTGCCGCTTGTTGGTGCTATTGTTCCGTTCAGAATATTAAGGATAGTAGATTTACCGGCACCACTTGCACCCATTATTCCAATTAACTTTCCTGTTTCTTCACGGAAAGAAATATCGTGAATTCCGGTTTTGCCTCCGGGAAATTTGTAACAGACATTATTCACAGCAAACTCCAGCGTTGCCTGCGCTGAGTCTTTCATAAACTGGCTTACAATATCACTGTAATAAACAGCCGGCATTTTTTTGCTCTTAACTGAAGAACCCGAATTAAAAATATACGACCTATTTTTTAGAATTGGTTGGCCGTTTACAAAAACTTCGTCAGCACCCAGGTAGCGGAGGAAATACATATTAACGCTGGAAACGCGCAACACGCGAAGCTGCCCGCCAAGTCCTTCGGAAAAAATATGATGCGCTTTGCCATTGCCGGTTTTATCAGCAGAAATAACAAGGAAATCATTGGAGTCAATGGGTTCATTTTCGGGACTTGTAACAAACCACAGACAACGGATAAATTCCTGACTGTCTATATTAAATGTTTCGGACACCGTGGAGATAAACTCCATTTCTTCGGGTGAACATTTTTGTTCAGAATTAACATACTCTACCAGTCGCAGCAGCACCACCATCTTCTGTTTCTGCGTCAATTCTGAATTTATCTGCGTACAGATTTTCAGAACTTTTACAGAGTTTACAGAAGTCTTTTTCTTTTTTCCGGTGTCTTCCTGTCCGGCTTTTCCACGATATTGTTCAATAAACGAATCAAATACTTTCAGATATTCTTCAACTTTATCACTGCTCAATTGCTGGCGAAGGAAAAGAGCAACCACATCACGCCCGCGGCTGCTGTCTGCCTGCGGATTGGTGATGAGCGCAAAAAGCTGCATCAATGCCTTTAATATCCTTTCACTCATAGGTTTTTATCTACAAAAAAGACATTACTGCTTTCGCAATAATGTCTTTTGCCTAGTGCTAACTATTTTTTTTATTTCTGCTTGAAACCCACCAGCAATACAGCACAACCTGATGTATTTCCTGTTGCATTGAGTTGTGCTTCTATGGTGCAATTTAAAGTAGAATTCAATTTAAAATCCCAGTAAGGAGCATTTTTATGTTCGCTGTTGGTAAACAAAAGATTTCTGTCCTGGTCATAAATAGAAAATACAAGATTGCCATCGCTGAAACCACTGCAAGCAGCAATGCGGTAAGTGCTTCCACCGAAAAAGGTTGCGCTGAATTCAGCCAATTCCTGGTTTACTAACAAGGCTCTGTATGATTGTCCGTCAGAAATATATTCCTTAGTAAGATTCTTTGTGCAAAGACTTGCGATTGAATCACACTGCGCATTTGCTGTAAAGAAAGCTGACAAAGCTATGGTTAAAGTAAAGAGTGTCTTTTTCATGGGTAGTATTTTTTTGTTTTATCGCTACATGGATTGCCCGAAAAGGCAATTCATATCTTTTGTTGAGTTATAGTCGGTTTATCCTACAATACTGTTTCTGATAGCAGCAATTTTATCTGAAATTGCTTTCAGGTGTTCTTTTGTAATGGTAACTTTTGAACTGCTGTTGATGGTAGTAACTTTATTTGCTTCGTCAGTAGTTGGTTTTACGTAGGTATACTCTACAGATACAGCATCAAAATCATAAGCCAGTTCATATAGCTGATCAAGCAGAACTTTCACTTCTTCTTGTCCGCGATAAGGATTAAGAGCTTTAATAAGATTATCCAAAGTGTATTTCTGTTCTCCTAATCTTTCCATCACGCGGGGATTGTTGCTGCCCTGTGCAATAGTTGTAGTAAAATACAATGTTTCAATCCATCCCCCGGCAAGAATTAAAACACCTAAATCTCTTTTATCGTTATCTTTGAGAAAAGCATCTGAAGCGCGGTAAGCGTCACCTACCATACTTAACATTGAATCACGTTTACCCAGATTTTCCTGAAAGCGATTAATTGTTTTTTCATCAAACGCTCCGAGAATTCCCAATTCATCTGAAAGCTTGCGGATAGATTTAAGGTAACCGAGTGCATCTTGACTATTGTCGTAAATTGTTACATAACCAACATCGGCACCGTACACGCCAACGTTCAATGCTTTTTTGTATTTGGTTGTATACTTCTCTGAATTCTTAGCAGAGTTAAGCATACCGTTATTATACTTTGCTCCGGTTTCTTTTATCAGCATTGAAGTTTGAACAGGAGAAGGAATGCTGAACAATGCACCGCCAACACTTACTACCTGATTATTGGTATCGTTAGTTGGAACAGGAACATCAGGAGTTGGCTTAGGGTCTCTGTCACAGCCATCACAACCAGCAAGAAAGAAGGAAACAATTGCAGCCGACCATACTATAGTTCTGAGCTTTGGAAAAGTTGAGGATACCATCATAGTTCAGGTTTGTTAAAAGGTTTTAGTTGATTTATAAAAAATCAATAGGCAAATATAACGGTAAACTGTTGTGAAGGTTACCTAGAAAAGAATATTTTTTGTTGGAATTATTAACAAACGATTCAGGTTTGTTTTATTGCGGTTTTGAGTAAAGTCATTTTATCTACTGAAACTACTCCTGATTTTTCGCACACAAGTCCACCGGCAAGGTTCGCTAATTCAGCTAACGTTTTAGCATCTGTTTTGGCTGCAAGACAAAGCGCTGCGACAGCAATTACGGTATCGCCCGCACCTGAAACATCTATTATTTTCCGGATGTGTGCAGGGATATGATGACTGCTTTTCCCATCGGTAATATACATGCCATTTTCTGAAAGCGTAAGCAAAACTGTTTCTGCCTTTAATTTTTGTCTGAGCTCTTCGGCAGCTTTTTCAACCTCTGCCCTATTCTTTGGATTCAGGTTTTTCAGTTTTAAACCTTCTTTCAGTTCTTTGAGGTTGGGTTTAAAAAGTTTAACTCCGGTATAGTTGAGAAAGTTATTTTTTTTAGGGTCAACAGCAACAGGTATTTTTTTCCTGGAAGCAAGTTTTACTACTTCTTTAATAAGAGTTGAAGTGATACAACCTTTATTATAATCTTCAAAAATTATAACACTGATTTTTTGCTTTCGGATAATTGATTCAATTTTTTTGAGTACTACATTTTCTTGGGAAGAAGAAACTTCGTGAACCGCTTCTTCATCTACCCTCAACACATGTTGGTTGTTTGTGATGATGCGGGTTTTAACAGTTGTAGGACGGTTCTTTAATTGTAGCAAACCTTCTGTAGAAAGTTTGTTTTTCTTAAAAAGCTTTTTAAGTATTTTTGCGTTTTCATCAGTTCCGGCAACTGCACAAACAAAGGGTTTTGCTCCAAGCGATTGTATATTCAATGCTACGTTAGCAGCGCCTCCGAGTCTTTTTTCACGGGATGTAACGGTTACAACCGGAACAGGTGCCTCAGGCGACATGCGTTCTATTTTTCCTTTGATGTAGGAGTCAATCATTACATCGCCAATGATGAGGACAGATTGGTTGTTGAATGATTTGAATATTGATTTAATGTTTTTCAAGAAAAAGAGTTACTATTTAAGAACAAGGATTAACGATTTTAGATTTCAGAAGTATTCAGCGTACTATTTTGTATCGTTTTTTTGAGCCGTAGTAACACTCTTAATGAAGATTGAAATTAATTCATTATTCTCTTTTATTGCTGCATTTAATTTTTCTTCTGACTTGTAAAGCTTAGTTCTATAAATGATTTTAAGGCAAACAAAGGTTTCACGAAGTTCTTTAAGACTAATCTTCATTTTATGAATAAAATCTTTCCTTGATTCAGCGCTTTGTGCCTCTCCATAATTTAAGGCAGGTGAAGTTCCAGATCGGATTAACTGACCAGACAAATGATTTCGGGCACGGGTATTTGGCATAGTTTCAACAATTTCTACAATTAAAACAACAAAGCTTACTAGTCTTTCTTCTAAATCAAATTTGTTCATTTTATGAACGATTGGGTTTTAACTTCTAAAATCTAAAATCGTTAATCCTTGTTCGATATTGATTTTAGTTTTAATACTGCTTCTTTAATTCTTTTTGCTGCTTCGGTCAATCTTTCTTCTGATGTAGCATAGGAGATACGAATGTAACCGGGCGCTCCAAATGCTTCACCGGGAACCAAACCAACATGCGCTTTGTTTAAAAGATACATGCATAAATCGTCAGCATTTTTAATTACAGTTTCACCGTCTGTAGTATTCAGCAATGCTGATATTTCAGGGAAAATATAAAATGCGCCTTCAGGTATATTGAGTTTAAATCCGGGAATTTCTTTGAGCAACGATAACATGAGGTTACGTCTTTGCAGAAATTTTATTCTCATTTCTTCTACTACTTCAGGTGGTGATTGCAATGCTGCTATTGTTGCACGTTGAGAAATAGAACTTGTGGCAGAAGTAAATTGTCCCTGCATTTTATCACAGGCTTTGGCAATGTAAAGCGGGGCTCCTAAATAGCCAAGTCTCCAGCCGGTCATGGCGTAGGCTTTTGAAACTCCGTTAATGGTTACTACCTGATCTTTTATAAAATCAAACTGACCAATGCTTTCGTGCCTTCCTATAAAGTTTATGTGCTCATAAATTTCATCGGATACAATAACAATAGCGGGATGTTTAGAAATGACTTTTGCAATTTCCTCCAGTTCGTTCTTTGTATACAATGAGCCTGTTGGGTTTGAAGGCGAACTGTAAATAAGCATTCGTGATTTTGGAGTTATTGCTTTTTCAATCTGTTCTGCGCTGACTTTAAAATCGGTTTCAATTGTTGAGGGAATAAGAACAGGAACGCCTTCAGCCAATTTTATAATCTCTAAATAACTTACCCAGTATGGAGTTGGCACTAACACCTCATCACCAGGATTTATTAAACTTAACACAGCATTAGCAATGCTTTGTTTTGCACCTGTTGAAACGATAATTTGTTCAGGGCTGTAATCCAAACTATTTTCTTCTTTGAATTTCTTAGAAATTACTTTCCTTAAATCAAGGTAGCCGGCTACAGGCGGATAATGCGAGTAGTTATCATCAATTGCTTTTTTAGCTGCCTGCTTAATATTATCGGGTGTATTAAAATCGGGTTCGCCCAATGCAAGGGAGATGATGTCAATACCTTTTTCTGCTAGTTCACGACTTTTGCGCGACATGGCAATGGTTTGTGATTCGGAAAGGGAATTTATTCTGTCGGATAGTTTTTGCATACGGCACAAACGTACATGAAATTTGAAATACTGCAAAAGAGTATTAATCCTTTACTCTTTTTTTGTAACAAGACTTTTCAAAATATATTCCCCTACCCCCCTGCCCTGTTTCTCACCTTCTGTTATTGATTTCTCATAGTGAATCCCTGAATAAATCCTGCTCAATGAAGCTTCTTTTGCTGCCTCAGTCAATGAATTAAATTTTCTGACTGAAAGATTAAACGGAACTTCTGTAGAGTCAGTGAAAGAAATATTTTCTCCGATTAATTTGGTCAGCACTGTTGCAACTGCGTTTGAAATAACACTATGTCCACTTGTGTGTTCAGGAAAAGGAGGAGTTTCAAAAACAGGACGCCAATCAGAGTTGATATACTTGTTGATATACGATTCAGGGCGCAAAAGATTACTTCTGTATTTCTCATCCCAGCAAGAGATAAAGCCATCAAACAGCGCAATGGAGGCAATTGCATAAATGCGTGAGCATTCAAGCGCATCAAACTGTTTATCTTTTGCAATAATTTTAACAATATTGAGCCAATGCCCACCCGGTGTGAGTTTGCGCGACACATACATAAAATGCCCGGAAGCCTCATTGTGCGCAGGACTGTCGTCCCAGAACTTTGATACTGAAAGTTTTTCAGGAGTAAGATCGTTCACAGTTTTGTAAACAAAGTAATTCTGTTTGTAAAAATCAGAAGCTGTATCTTCACTGAATTCAAAAGCTGGCGCAGGTTTAAACTGGTCAGCAGTTTTCATAACCAGCGGACGAATTTTATTCCAGTTAGGTTCAAGTGCATCAAGATAAGCCGGAGGAGTTGGCTGCCATGTTCCCGGGGTTCCTTTCAATTCATAACGCTGCATGATTTTTAGTTGGATAAAATTATCTTTCTTTATCCATGCAATAATGTAATCAGCTAAATCATTTCCATATTTATTGGAGTTTTCAATAGTTTCAGAACTGATGTTTTC
>CAMDBK010000135.1 GCA_945889235.1 Chitinophaga pinensis | reverse complement strand
GGATGCAGTTCCGGTGGAAGTTCTGGAATACGACCGCCTCTTTAAAGTAGAAAACCCAGCCAGCGAAGAAGGCGATTTTAAGGATTACATCAACGAAAACAGTCTGACTATAATTCCGGTTGCCTATGCCGAACCTGTTATTAAAGATGCAAAAGCAGACGAGCGTTTCCAGTTTTTGCGCAAGGGATATTTTTGCTTGGACAAAACCTCAACACCTGAGAAATTGGTGTTTAACAGAACGGTTTCATTAAAGGATAACTGGGCAAAGGAACAGAAGAAATAATGCTGTCATATTGAGCATAGTCGAAGTATTTTATAAATGAAAACTATTCTTTTATTTTTATTATTTCTGATTACAGGCAATTTGTTTGCTCAAGATGAACAATTCTCTGAAATTGTGATTAGTGACAGCCTGTTTTATTTACCTTCAAATTATTACCGAGGATCTTTCGGAATTAGCGAAGGTGGTTTCCTACATGGTGAAAAACTTGACAATATTGAAGACATAAATGATTTTTTTGTTTATAAAAATGGATACCTTACTATAAAGGTAAATTATGGGTGTGGATGTGGCAAAACTGATTTTAAATTAATCACAGATGGATATTTAGTAAATGATAAAGACAAACGATATTATTTAGTAAGAATATGGTTTGATAGCAATGACTATTGCTCTGCTCTTTGTCATAGACGGTTAAATTTTGATATTTCAAAATTGAGTAATGAGAAAGAGCCTATTTATTTAAAGTATGTTGGTTCAGATCAAATGATAATATGCAAGTAACCCTAGAAAACATCCAACTCTACGCCTACCACGGCTGCCTTGAAGAAGAAGCCCTGATAGGTCAAAACTACCGTGTGGATGTATACATCACCACCGGTTATTCCGAAGCTGCCCAAACAGATGACCTTACAAAAACGGTTGACTACACACAGGTGTATGAAATCGTAAAACGCGAGATGGCTATCCGTTCCAAGCTGATTGAGCATGTTTGCCGCAGAATTTGCGAAGCGCTGCCATCAGAAATTCCCCGAATAGAAAAGTGTGAGGTAAAACTGACCAAATACAATCCGCCTGTAAATGGTATGGTTGGGAATGCGAGCGTTACCTGGGAGATTATACGATAAACCTAAGCGTCAAGCTAAATCATACATATCTTCATTTTATTAACTTTGCTGTCTTTTTAAAAAAAGCAATCCATTTAAATTTATTTTAGTGACGACCTTCAAAGACCAAATAGATAAATCCAAGCTTCCGAAACACATTGCCATAATTATGGATGGCAACGGGCGTTGGGCAAAAAAACAAGGCAAGCTCCGCACCTTTGGTCATAACAATGGCGTGGGTTCCGTTCGCGAAACTACTGAAGCTGCTGCCGAACTGGGAATTGAATACCTTACGCTGTATGCTTTCTCAACCGAAAACTGGAACCGCCCTAAATACGAAGTGGATGCCCTCATGCGCCTTTTGGTGAAAACCATAAATAAAGAAACCAAAACACTCAATAAAAATAATATCCGTCTTCAGGCAATTGGTAATTTGCAAAGTCTTCCTAAAGATTGTTATAAAGAGTTGCACGAAGCGATGAAGAATACCGAAAACAATTCACGCATGACCTTGGTGCTTGCTTTAAGTTACAGTTCAAAATGGGAGATAACCGAAGCGGTAAAGGAATTGGTAAAAAATGTTAAATCGGGTAAACTCAAAGCAGAAGATATTAATGAGCAAACCATTAATTCACATCTTTGCACCGCAAAAATGCCCGACCCCGAATTGCTTATCCGTACAAGCGGTGAATATAGAATCAGTAATTTTTTGTTGTGGCAAATAGCCTATTCCGAATTATATTTTACTGATAAACTATGGCCCGAATTCCGAAAAGAAGATTTTTATGAAGCCATTGTCAGTTACCAGCAGCGCGAACGCAGATTTGGAAAAACAAGTGAACAGTTGAAAGGAAAATAATCGTGAAAAAAAGAGTTATACTTCTTGCTTCTTGTTTCTTATTTCTTGCTTCCGGCCTTTACGCACAAGTAGAAATAGACTACGCTAATCCCAAAGAATATGAAATAGGTGGAATAGAAGTTACCGGAACAAAATATTTAGATAAAAGCGTTCTCAAATTACTTTCAGGCTTAACCGTTGGCGATCGCACCATGATACCCGGTGACCAGATAAGCAAAGCCATTGAAAACCTTTGGAAACAAGGACTTTTTTCCGACATCGGAATTAATGCTCAGAAAGTAGTAGGCGATAAAATTTTTCTTGAATTTGTTTTGCAGGAACGCCCCCGCCTTTCCGCTTTCCGTTTCACCGGAACAAAAAAATCAGAAGAAGATGATATCCGCGATAAAATAAAACTCATCAAAGGAAAAGTAGTTACCGAAGATCTTATCCTTACTACTAAAAACATAGTTGGTGATTATTACATCGACAAAGGTTTCCTGAATACGGTAGTAACTATCACCGATGCTCCTGATGCAACTTTGCCTAACAATGTGGTATTAACAATAGATGTGAACCGCAAAAAGAAAGTTAAAATCAACCAGGTTATTGTTCATGGAAACGTAAAAATTCCTGCAGGGAAACTGAAGCGCACCATGAAAGACACCAAGGAGAAAAACATTTTCGCTCCTTTCCGGAATTCAGATGTGGTGGGTAAAAAAATTATTGCTGCCATTGTTAAAAGCGATATGAACGGAGCAATAAAAGCGCTGGAAAGCCATCTGAACGAAAATACAAAACTCAACATTTTTAAAGTCTCAAAATTTCTTGACAAAACCTACAAAGAAGACAAAGACAAATTGATTGCGAAGTACAATGAGCAGGGTTTCCGCGATGCCACTATCATTCGCGATTCTGTTTACAAAGTCAATAACAAAGAAATTAATGTAGAGCTGTGGGTTGATGAAGGACCTAAATATTATTTCCGCAACATTACCTGGACAGGAAATACAAAATACACTTCTGAATATCTGGGTAAAGTTTTGGGAATTAAAAAAGGAGATGTGTACAACCAGGCTGCATTGGAAGCCAACCTGCTCATGAACCCGCAAAGCAGTGATGTAAGTTCACTTTACCTTGATGACGGTTATTTATTTTTTGATGTGAAGCCTGTTGAAATTCTTGCAGAAAATGATTCAATTGATATTGAAATGCGCATGCGCGAAGGCAAGCAGGCAAGGATTAACAAAGTAACCGTTATTGGAAATACCAAAACAAACGACCACGTTATTCTGCGCGAAATTCGCACCAAACCGGGAATGCTTTTCAGCCGCAGTGATATTATCCGCTCGCAGCGTGAGTTGGCGCAGCTCGGATATTTCAATTCCGAAACACTGGGTGTAAATCCAAAACCAAACCCCGCTGACGGCACTGTTGACATTGAATACAAAGTAGAAGAAAAACCATCAGACCAGATTGAGCTATCAGGCGGATGGGGTGCCGGAAGAATTGTAGGAACACTGGGTGTTACGTTCAACAATTTCTCGATGCGAAATATTTTTAAGAAAGGTGCATGGCAGCCTCTTCCTGCTGGTGACGGGCAAAAGCTGAGCGTTCGCGTGCAGAGCAATGGATTATTCTTTCAATCATACAACGCTTCATTTACCGAACCTTGGTTGGGCGGAAAAAAACCAAACTCATTAAGTTTCTCAGTTTTCCATTCTGTACAGAGCAATGGAAAACCAAAAAGCGATGTAACCCGTCAGGCAATATTAATTACAGGAGGAAGCGTTGGTTTTGGTACCCGTTTAAAATGGCCTGACGATTTTTTTACTGCGTATGTTGAAGGTATTTATCAATCCTATCAGTTGAAAAACTATCCGCTGGGAGTACTTATTAATGGTAAGTATAACAACCTGAGTTTTAAAGCAACGCTATCACGCAACTCTATCAGTGACCCTATTTATCCGCAGCGCGGTTCAAAAATTACAGCAAGTCTGCAAATGACTCCGCCATGGTCAGCATTTGGAAGAAATATTGATTATGCCGACCCCGCTTCAAAATACAAATGGTTAGAGTTTAATAAAATAAAGTTCACCTATTCCTGGTTTCAGAATTTGGCAGGAAAGTTGGTAATCAACGCACGAACCCAGTTTGGTTTCCTTGGTTTGTATAACAGGCAACTCGGTGTCACGCCATTTGAACGGTTTTATCTTGGTGGAAGCGGTTTATCCGGCTTCTCGCTTGACGGAAGAGAAATCATTGCAATGCGTGGCTACGGAGACAATACCTTAACACCAACAAACAGCCAGGGCAGTTATACCGGGGGAACTATTTATAATAAATTTTCATTAGAATTGCGCTACCCTGTTTCATTAAATCCTTCAGCCACCATCTTCGGTCTCGCCTTTTTAGAAGGTGGAGATGCGTATGATAAGTTCGATAATTTTAATCCGTTCGGAGTAAAAAAATCAGCAGGTGTTGGCGTACGTATTTTCCTTCCCATGTTCGGATTACTTGGGCTTGACTGGGGTTACGGATTTGACCAGATACCCGGAAGACCAGGCTCTAACGGAAGCAATTTCCACTTCTCTATCGGACAAACAATCGAATAATTATTTTATTAAAAAATTTAATCATGAAAAACACTTCAAAAATCCTAGGAACATTAACCGTTCTTTTATTAAGCGGATTTATTGCCTATGCTCAGAAATTCGCATTTGTTGATACAGAATACATTTTAAAAAGTGTTCCGGAATACACATCCAAACAAAAGCAACTGGATGATATGTCTGTTCAATGGCAAAGCGAAATTGAGACCATGTATAAAGACATTGACAAAATGTATTCTGATTATCAGGCTGAAGAAATTCTTTTACCGGAAGCAGCGCGTAAAAAACGCGAAGCTGAAATAATTGAGAAAGAAAAAAAGGCTAAAGACCTTCAGAAACAGCGCTTTGGCTTTGAAGGCGACCTGTTTAAAAAGCGTCAGGAAATGATAAAACCAATACAAGATAAAATCTACACGGAAATTAAAAAAATTGCAGACGCAAGAACCTATATGATTATCTTCGATAAATCGAGCGGAGCCTCTATCCTGTATTCAAACGAGAAGTATGACCTTAGTGATGATGTGCTTGAAGCAATGGGGATAACTACCACAAAGGAAACTAAAGAATAGTGAAATTATTGTTTAAATGAATTATAAGAATATTTCTATTTTTGCGCACCTAAAAAAACAATAAAACAATGAAAAAAATATTTTTTATTTTAATTTTTGGAATTTTTGCCGTTTCATTTGCAAATGCACAAAGCAAAGGTAAACTGGGCCATATCAATTCACAGGAATTGGTAAACCTTATGCCAGAGGCAAAAGCAGCAACAGACAGCCTTCAGAAATTTACAGGAGCTATTCAGGGCGAATACGAAAGAATGGCTGCCGAATTAAAAAAACTTGCTGAAGATTTTGAAGCCAATAAAACTGCAATGAGCGAAATCATCCGCCAGCAGAGAATTAATGAACTCAATGATAAACAAGGCCGTCTTACTGAATTTGAAAGACTAGGAAACCAGGAAGTTGCTAAAAAAGAGCAGGAACTTTTCAAGCCAATTTCAGATAAAGCGTTGAAAGCAATTGAAGATGTAGCAAAAGAAAAAGGATACCAATACATTTTTGATAAAGCCCGCGGTGGTCTGCTTTATGCAGGACCAACCGATGATGTTCTTCCGTTGGTAAAAACTAAATTAGGATTGAACTAATAATACTCAATATCTTCCCAAAAAAAATCCACCTTGCAAAACGGGGTGGATTTTTTATTGTAATATAGCCACACAATGTTGCGGAAACAACCTATAGGAGTTTTTGATTCAGGATACGGAGGGCTTACTGTTTTGAAAGAAATTGTAAAAAAACTTCCGCAATACGACTACATCTATTTGGGCGACAACGCCCGAACTCCCTACGGAAACAGGTCTTTTGAAACAGTATATCAATATACTTTACAGTCAGTGGAAAAGCTTTTTTCAATGAACTGCAATCTAGTGATTATAGCCTGCAATACGGCTTCTGCAAAAGCATTGCGAAATATCCAACAAGTTGACTTGCAAAAAAAATATCCCGATAAAAGAGTTTTAGGAGTTATAAGACCAACAACGGAAATAGTAGGAAAGTATTCTAAAACAGGCCATGTTGGAGTTTTAGGAACAAAAGGTACAGTCGCATCCAATTCATACCCTATCGAAATTGAAAAATTCTTTCCTGAAGTAAAAGTATTCCAGGAAGCTTGTCCGATGTGGGTTCCACTTGTTGAAAACAATGAATATAAAAGCGATTCTGCTGATTATTTTATAAAAAAAAACTTAGACCATCTTTTTGAGAAAAGCTCTGAAATAGATACGATTATACTTGGTTGTACACATTATCCCTTGTTGATAGAAAAAATAAAAAAATTTATTCCAGATAGTATTCATTTGCTTTCGCAGGGAGAAATTGTTGCTGAAAGCCTTGCCGATTATCTGAAACGACATCCTGAAATGGAAAGCAGGTGTTCAAAAGGTGGGGTTGTTGATTTCTATACCTCTGATTCCGAAGAAAGTTTTAATCAGTCTGCCACCATATTTTTTGATAAGGAAGTAAAAGCGAAACACATCGCTTTATGAATTAAAAAACATTTCAAAAAGCAGAATAATTCTTAATATTTAATTGAGAATTACTATTATTGCAGTCCTTACTTGTTTTAAAAAATAACCCATGCTAAGAAAAATACTCCTTTTTGCAGTTTCTGCAATCGTATTACCAACAATTATAGTTGCGCAATCCAACAATAACGTTGGCATAGGAACAACAACACCGGATGCTTCTGCTGTGCTTGATTTGTCTTCTACATCTAAAGGTCTTTTAGTTCCAAGAATGACAATACTTCAAAGGGATTTAATTGTTCCAACCAACAATTCTTCAGAAGGATTATTGATTTACCAGACAGACGGAACTAACGCTGAACCAAAAGGCTTTTATTACTGGAGCGCAAGTGTTAATGCATGGCTTCCGCTTAATTCTAATACAGGAAATACACCATCAGGCTTAATCAGCATGTGGTCAGGACCAATTAATACTATTCCCGGAGGATGGGCGTTGTGCGATGGAAGTCAGGGAACTCCTGATTTGAGAAATCGTTTTATTCTTTCGGTGCAAAGTTCAGTTGAAAACCCCGGAGCAACAGGAGGAACACATGATCAAACTCTTACCGTTGCAAATCTTCCTGCTCACGACCACTCTATTGGACACACCCACAACTTAACAGACCCCGGACACACACACAACGTATTGTCTTATGGTTCCGGCTCAGGAAGCAATGCTTTGACCAACACCGCTTTTAACACCGGCATGGTAAGTTCTGCAACATCTTCAGCAGTTACAGGCGCTACTGTTAATGCTTTTAGTGGAAACAGCGGACTAACCGGAGGAGGAACAACGTTCGACAACAGACCTGCTTTTTATAAATTAGCTTTCATCATGAAGTTGTAATTTTCTTTTTCAAAGAAAACAACTTCAGACTACACACATGGAATTATTCAAGAGAAACGTTATTTCGCTTGGCGAGTTTATTATTGAACGCCAATCAGATTTTAAATATGCAAAAGGAGAGCTGTCGCGCCTTTTCAGCGCAATAAGTCTTGCTGCCCGAATTATTAACCGTGAAGTAAAACGTGCGGGACTGAATAATATTCTGGGTGATTTCGGTTCAACCAATGTTCAAGGTGAAGAGGTAAAAAAATTAGATGTTTTTTCAAACGAACAATTTATTCATGCGCTGAAAGAGCGCGGAGAAGTGTGCGCGATTGCTTCAGAAGAAAATGAAGGCATGATTGAATTTAATGGCGAGTTTTCAAAAACCGGAAAATATATTGTAGCGTTTGATCCGCTTGATGGCTCATCAAACATTGACGTGAATGTTTCAGTGGGTTCAAT
>CAMDBK010000134.1 GCA_945889235.1 Chitinophaga pinensis | reverse complement strand
AAGGCTGTGCTCCCCCAGTTGCAGTTACAGTAGCTGTTCCGTTTGCTCCACCAGGGCATAAACTTCCTGTAGATGAAATAGTCAAAGTTGCTCCTCCCGTACTGGAAACTGTTACAGTAGCAGTTGTTATGCAATTATTAGCATCCCTTACACCAACAGTGTAAGTCCCGGTTACAAGCCCAGTAGCTGTTTGTGTTGTTTGTACGGGATTTGTACTCCAATAGTAAGTGAGGTTGCCGGTTCCCCCGCTTGCTGTAACAGTTGCTGTCCCATTGGACTGGCCGCATTGAGCAGGACTTGAGGTTACAGTGGTACTTATTGCAGGAGGTTCAGTAATAGTAACTGTTTGTGATACAGTACAACCTGTGCTTGTGTGCGTAGCAACAACGGTGTATGTTCCCGCAGCAAGATTATTTGCAGTTTGTGTAGTTTGTACAGGGCTTGTATTCCATGAATAAGTATAGGTTCCGCTTCCATTAACAGTAATTGTTGCAGATCCGTTTGTTCCTCCGTGGCAACTTACATTGGTGTGTGTAGTTGAAGCAGTAATAGCCTGTGGCTGAGTTATAGTTACTGTTGCATCATCAACGCAGCCATTAGTACCGGTAACGGTAACAGTATATGTTCCTGCACACAGATTACTTGCAGTAGCTGTTGTTTGTGGCGGATTGGTGTTCCATGAATAGGTTGGGGTTCCAAAGCCGCCACCAGAGAAAAATGTTACAGTAGCTGAGCCGTTGCATGACCCGTAACAAGTTGCATTTTGTGTTGATGTAAAAGCCGTGCAAAATTGAGCCTGAACTTTGTTTGAAGTAAAAATGCCGATTCCTAAAAATATAAGACTGAGCAAAAAGTAAATCTTTTTCATAGTAAGTGAATAATTATTAGTGGTTTAAAAGCGGGAGTAAGTTATATTTTTTTGAATTAAAAAAACAGTTACCCCTATGAAAGGTAAATAAATAACGCTCTATGGTTAAGAATGATACATTAAAACCACATTTATTGTGGAATTACAAGTAAAAAAGGAAAAAAAATTATTCTACCGTAACTGCCTTAGCCAGATTACGGGGCTGGTCAACATTACAGCCGCGCATCACGGCAATATGATAAGAGAGCAGTTGCAATGGAATAACGGAAAGTATCGGCATAAATTCTTCTTCCGTTTCCGGAATTTCAATTACAAAATCTGCCATGCTTTTTACGGTTGTGTCGCCTTCGGTAACAATGGCAATAATTTTTCCTTTGCGTGCTTTTACTTCCTGAATATTGCTTACTACTTTTTCGTAAGCCCCTTTTTTGGTGGCAATAAAAATCACCGGCATTTCTTCATCAATCAATGCAATGGGCCCGTGTTTCATTTCAGCAGCAGGGTAGCCCTCTGCATGGATGTAGGAAATTTCTTTCAGTTTCAGCGCACCTTCCAGCGCGACAGGAAAATTATATCCTCTGCCAAGATATAGGGCATTGCGAGAGTCTTTATAAATAGAGGCAATGTATTTTATCTGGTCATTGGCTTTTAATAATTTTTCAACTTTAGATGGAATTAATTCAAATTCATTTAGCAACTGTTGAAAACGCGATTCAGGAATTGTTCCTTTTTTGCGTCCAAGTGAAAGTGCCATCAGCGTTAAAACCGTAACCTGTGAAGTGAATGCTTTTGTAGATGCCACACCAATTTCGGGCCCTGCGTGTGTGTATGAACCGGCATGCGTTGTTCTTGGAATGGTAGAACCAATAACATTACAAATTCCAATAATGGTTGCACCCTTGCTTTTTGCAAGTTCAATTGCTGCAAGTGTATCTGCAGTTTCACCACTTTGTGAAATGGCTATCACCACATCTTTTTCTGTAATAATTGGATTGCGGTAACGGAATTCCGAAGCATATTCCACTTCAACCGGAATACGTGCTAAGTCTTCAATCAGGTATTCGCCCACCAAACCGGCATGCCATGAAGTTCCGCATCCTACAATAATAAAGCGGTCGGCACTAATCATCTTTTGTTCGTAATCACGCAAACCGCCAAGTCTTACAATTCCTTTTTCAGCATTCAGTCGCCCTCTCATTGTATCTTTAATAGAACGTGGTTGCTCATAAATTTCTTTCAGCATGAAATGGTCATAACCGCCTTTCTCCAATGCTTCAAGATGCATTTCCAGTTCCTGTACGTAAGGGGTTTTATCCTTATTCTTAATCGTTTTAATTTTCAGTTCTTCGCCTCTTTTGATGATTGCTATTTCTTCATCTTCCAGGTAAACTACATTTTTGGTGAATTCCACTATTGGTGTTGCATCAGAAGCAAGAAAAAATTCATCTGTTCCTATCCCCACAACCATTGGACTTCCTTTTTTAGCGCCAATCATCTGGTTGGGCTCGTCAGAAGAAATTACAACAATTGCATAAGCCCCGAAAACCTGATTCAAAGCTATTCTTACAGATTCAGCAAGGTCAGTCTTTTCGTTTTTCTTAATATCTTCAATAAGGTGAACTAAAACTTCGGTGTCGGTATCACTATGAAAAATATGGCCGCGACTTTTCAGCTCTTCTTTAAGGGCGTGATAGTTTTCTATAATTCCATTATGAATAATGGTGATTTTTCCATCCTGTGAAGTATGAGGATGTGCATTTACGTCATTGGGTGCGCCATGCGTTGCCCAGCGTGTATGACCCATTCCCAGGTTCCCTGATTTATTTTTTTCTTTTGCAAAGTTTTCAAGGTCGGCAATCTTTCCTTTGCATTTGTAAACATTTAAACTTCCGTTCATTAATGCAATTCCGGCACTGTCGTAACCGCGGTATTCAAGGCGGTGCAAGCCTTTTATTAAAATAGGGTACGCTTCTTTATTGCCAATATAAGCTACAATTCCACACATGTTAATTTGTATTTAGTTGATTAATTACTCTAAAATTGTGTAAGTCAATTTGAGCTTCAACGGCTTATTTGGGTTTTGGGTTCCATTTATTACGCATCGGTTTGCAGTGGCTCCTGCACCCGTTACACGGAGGTAAATTGTTTTATCAGCGGTTGTGTCTGTCAACAAACCCTGAATATGTCTTGGAATATTAAATGAATATTCTTTTTCCGTTGAATTATAATATCCTCCAAAAAAATCAGCAGATTCGTAAATATAATCATTCAGTAATTTTTCTTTTCCATCGGTTCCCATTTTCAAAACGATTACTCTGGCTGGCGGACTTAAGCGTGAGGTTGTTCCGGCAGTAACAGGAAATATTAATTGAGCTTTATTCACCGCAATTTTTTGTCCGTTTGCAAGAAAGTTATTTAAGTAAGGGAACGTAATTTTTGCTTTCAGCCCTGCCATCGATTGCAGGTATAATTTTTCAGCTCCAAGCGTTGAATCGGTTAATTGGGCTGCAATATCAGGCACATCAGAATAGGTATGGTCAAAATGATTAAAACGCCTGGTGGTGGTTGGATCAATCTTAAAATCAAAATCACCCGATGTAGTATCGTTATGATAATACATAGTTAATTTTGTATATCCTGACCTTGGGTCAATGTAAATAAGTGAGCCCATTCCGCTAAGTATATTTTCGGTTGAAGGAGTAATATAAAGCCCTTTAAATTGTTGGAGAAAAAGTGAATCACCTGACATAATAGATTGAGAACTGAGCAACTCATTTCCGAAACTGTTATTCAGTTTTATTCGCATTTGTGGAGGAAGATTGATAGTGTCAATTAGAACGCTGTCGCGGGTATCAATCAAACCTTCGTAGGTTCCCAGCGGAATTTTCTGGTAGTCTAATACTTCATTAGAATACATAGAATCCCTTAGGTCTTCCGTTACCCGATGAACACTGAAACTCTGAACACCGCCAAGCTTCATAATGTCGGCATAATAGCCGGCATAAGCCAAAGAAAGAACTACTGAATCTACCTGTGCATTTGGGCCAAAATCAGGGTTTACAGATTCCAATATAAACTGTGAATAAAAACTTGATGATGAAAGCCCGAAAACAGGGTCGTTATGCGTACCAAGAATATGAAAACTTGGTTTGGAGGTCAGCAACGAATCTTCCTCAACAGTATAAGCAATAACAGTAATTGTATCGGTGTGTTCGCCCTGCAAACGGTCATCGGGAGGTAGCACTTCCAAACCAACGGTATCAGGTTTTTTACAAGAGTTTAAAATAAGCAGGAATAGAAATAAAGCGCTTAAAAACCTTGAACTCTTCCCCTTTGAAATGTTTTGCATATGGTTTAAAAAAATTGCGGTCACGCTTAGGGCGCAACCGCAAAAGTATCAATCAATATTTAATTAGGTTCAATTATTAATCAGCCAAAACCCCTTCTTCTTCCAGAACGGCATCATAAAACTCTGAGTAAGCGTCCATATAATCTTCCGGGCTTTGGTATTCAAGAACCGGTTTACCTGAAGCACGCAGATAAGAATTAATCTCTTTCTCAGTAGCTTCACTTCCTCTTATTATTGCATCACTGTGGTCAATTGCAGATTTGGTAAGGTTAATATAATTCGGGGTTTTGTAATGTTTCAGGTCTTTGTCGTTCATCCCTTCCATTTTCAATTTCAGGGCAGTTTTAGCATTCAGCTGTCCTTCAAATGTATCGTCATAAACCGAGTAAACAATTTTTGATTCAGCAAAAAGAGGATCTTCGCTGTACGCTTTTTTAATCATCAACGGCAGCATACTCGTCATCCAGCCGTGACAATGAATTACATCAGGAGCCCAGCCTAATTTTTTTACTGTTTCAATTACCCCGCGGCAAAAGAAAATGGTACGCTCATCGCTGTCCTCAAATAAGCCACCTTCTTTATCAACATAAGTAAGTTTGCGCTGAAAATATTCTTCGTTATCAATAAAATAAACCTGCATGCGTGCAGATTGAATAGAAGCTACTTTAATAATAAGAGGATGGTCGTTATCATTAATAATAAGGTTCATACCTGATAAACGGATAACCTCATGCAACTGGTTTCTGCGTTCATTGATGCAGCCAAAGCGCGGCATAAAGGTTCTTATTTCTTTTCCTCTCTCCTGGATACCCTGTGGTAATTTTCTACCGATAATTCCGATTGGGCTTTCCTCTAAGTAAGGCGTAATTTCTGATGAAACGAATAATACTTTAGCTTTTTTCATGTGATAAGTTTGGTTTAACAATAAGTGAATTATCCAGCCAGTGTTTTGCTTATTTCTGTTTGTTCAGGGGAAAGGTTTTTAACTATCATAGAACAACAGGCTTTTGGAAATAAGTATGCAAAAGTAAGCAATAATTTAGCACAATTCAAAATTAATATAGCTTTGGACGGTCTTTTTCAGAAGTTTATTTTTGTTTCAGATTGATTTACAGTACTTTCAGCAGATAAATACAACCGAATTATTATTTATGAATGTATTTGAAAAGGCAGTTGAACTGAACCAATTTCTCCTTTCAGCGCGGGAAAAAGGCAAATCTGTAGGCTTTGTTCCTACCATGGGTGCTCTGCACAATGGTCATAGTTCACTTATTAATAAAGCAAAGCACGAAAACGAGGTAGTGGTCGCAAGCATTTTTGTAAACCCCACCCAGTTCAATAACCCCGATGATTTAAAAAAATACCCCCGCACCATAGAAGCCGATAAAGAGCTCCTGCAAAAAAACGGTTGCGATGTTTTGTTCTTCCCTTCCATTGATGAAATCTATCCCCAAAAAGATACCACTGTTTTTGACTTGGGCGGACTCGATACCTTAATGGAAGGCAAATTCCGCCCCGGACATTTTAATGGGGTAGCAATGGTGGTAAAACGTTTGTTTGAAATCGTGCAGCCCAACAATGCCTATTTCGGTGAAAAAGATTTCCAGCAGTTGGCTATTATAAGGTACATGGTTAAGTCCGAAAACCTGCCCGTTAATATCATCGGCTGTCCTACCTTGCGCGAAACAAGCGGTCTGGCAATGAGTTCACGCAATACCCGCCTTACCGAACAAGAAAAAGCAGAAGCCGCTGCTATTTATAAAGCACTTATTGAAGCAAAGGCGAATACAAAAACTGCTACCCCACAAAAGGTAAAAAAGATTTTTGAAGAAAGTATCAGGCAAAATCCTGTTTTCAAATTTGAATATTTTGAGATTGTTGATTCCGAAGCCCTGCTTCCTGTTGAAGAATGGAACTCAAAAAGAAAAGCCGTAGGTTGTGTTGCGCTTTGGATACGGGATGTGCGGCTGATAGACAATATCGTGTTTTAAGAGTTTAAATGGTTTGTAGTTTGTATCGTTGTTGGAGGCTAAACAATTCAAACTTTTAAACATTTAAACCACAAACAAATTACTTAGTTTTGCGCCCGCTATGATGATACAAGTAATGAAATCCAAAATCCACCGGGTAACGGTTACTCAGGCGGACCTTAATTATATAGGCAGCATAACCATTGATGAAGATTTGATGGATGCCGCCAATCTGCTCGAAAATGAACGGGTGCAGATTGTGGACATCAACAACGGTGAGCGGCTTGAAACCTATGTAATAAAAGGTAAGCGCGGTTCAGGAGTTATCTGCATGAATGGTCCCGCTGCCCGAAAAGTGCAAACAGGCGATATCATTATTGTTATCGGTTACGGCTTCCTTGATTTTGAAGAGGCAAGAACGCATAAACCTTCCCTTGTCTTTCCCGACACAGCTACGAATAAATTGACCGTTTGAAAAAAACGTTAATTAATATCCTCAAGTTCATTATCCCCCTCGGACTTGGGGTTTTTCTCATTTGGCTGGTGGTAAAAGATTTAGATTCTGAAGATAAAGCAGAAATATGGAAATCTTTTCGGGAAGCAAATTACGCATGGATTATTATTGCAATGATTGCAGGCTTGTTAAGTCATCTGAGCAGAGCTTTTAGATGGTTACTTATGCTGGAATCAATGGGATATAAGTCAAAATTTGTCAATAGCTTTTTTGCTGTGGCCATCGGATACCTCGCAAACCTGGCTTTCCCCCGTTTGGGTGAAGTTACCCGCTGCGGAATTATGAACCGCTATGAAAAAATTCCTTTGCCGGCATTGTTGGGTACTGTGCTGGCTGAAAGACTTATAGATATGCTTATTCTTTTGGTGCTTACATTTATTACCTTGTTTACACAATACCAGCTTTTAGCTGAACTGATAAATAAATATTTACTCTTTCCTGTTGAAGACAAAATAGCTTCATTAAAAGATTCTATTGGTTGGGTTATAGTAATCGGTGGAATTATTTCATTGCTTGCAGTTGCTTTATTTTTTGCACTAAGGAATAAGCTGAAATCATTTTTAAACAGCATTTCAGGTCTAACAAAAAATTTTGCCGAAGGATTGATTACCATTAAAAATGTGCGTAACAAATTGTCATTTATTTTCCACTCCTTATTTATCTGGACCATGTATATTGCCATGATGTATTTCAGCACGTTTGCACTGGCTGAAACAACCGGAATTTCAGTTGATGCTATTCTGTCAGCCTTTGTATTTGGAACATTCGGAATGATTTTTACTCAGGGAGGAATAGGTGCTTACCCGCTTATTCTGCAAGCAACTTTAATTCTTTACGGAATTTCAGAAACCGGTGGATTTGCCTTTGGCTGGCTTACCTGGAGCGCACAAACATTCCTTATCTTGGTGCTTGGATTTCTCTCATTAATTTTATTGCAGATTTTCAATAAAAAGCAACATGAAGAAAAATAAATCAGATATCATCCGCTCAAAAATTCTCTCAGGTGATTCTCTTCAGAAAGCCCTTAATACCTGGCGTTTTTATGAAAAGAAAATTGTTTTCACCAACGGATGTTTTGATATTCTGCATTACGGACACATTGATTATCTTTCAAAAGCAAAAGATTTGGGTGATGTATTAATCGTTGGTTTGAATACTGATACATCCGTTAAAAAGCTGAAAGGAAATAATCGCCCCATACAGGATGAAAATTCC
>CAMDBK010000133.1 GCA_945889235.1 Chitinophaga pinensis | reverse complement strand
TCTTCTTCTTTTTATAATCACATTGCTCCAAAATCAGGTGTAATGGGCCACAGCATGGGTGGAGGAAGTTCTTTTCTTGCTGCTGAAAACAATACTTCTATAACTACGATGGTTACTTTGGCTGCTGCCGAAACCAATCCTTCATCAACAACTGCAGCGGCAAATATTACTATTCCTGCATTAACTATTGCCGGTCAGGATGATTGTGTTGCAGCACCGGCCACTAACGCTTTGCAAATGCATACTGCGCTGGCTTCTACTTGTAAAACTTATATCAGTATTAATAATGGAAGTCATTGTTTTTTTGCCGAAAATAATTTCAATTGCAATTTTGGCGAAGGCACATGCAACCCTGTTCCTGATATTGCCAGAGCAGCCCAGCAAGATGCAGCCGCTGATATGTTTACCCTGTGGTTTGACCACTGGCTGAAAGGCAGTTGTCAGGCATGGGAAGATTTGCAGGATTCACTGGCGGTTTCTCCTCGCATTACTTCACAGCAAAGTTGTTCGCAACCAACACCGGTAATCAGTATGAACGGTAGTAATATGGAAGCCAATCCTGCCGGTACTTATTATCAGTGGTACTATGAAGGCACCCCTATTTCAGGAGCTAATGCACAATTACAACCACCGAATCTGGCAGGTAATTATACTGTGGAAGTAAATTATTTAACCAACTGCCCCGTAATGTCGGCACCGTATCTGTACACGATTACAGGAATTCAAAATTATTCAACAGAAGAAATAAAAGTGTTTCCAACTTTTGCTGATGATATTATTCAGATTAACAGAACAAACGCAGCAGGTAAAATGGAAATAAGAATTTTTGATACTGCCGGGAAACTGCTTCTGCAATTAATAACAGTAAATTCGCAGACAGTCATTAACATTTCTTCACTTTCTACCGGTTTGTATTTCATTAATTTTGTATTTGAAAATGGGATGAACCAATCACAAAAAATTATAAAACGATGAAAAGGATTCTTCTTCTTGCTTCTTGTTTCTTATTTCTTGCTTCCTATTCGTTCTCGCAAGTAAATCACGAACTTATTCCTTATGCAAAAGACGGGAAATATGGTTATGCCGATAAAATCCGGAAGGTTGTTATTGAACCGAAATTTGATGCAGCCTATCTTTTTTATGATGGTTTGGCTGCCGCAAAAACAGGTGATAAAATGGGATACATTGATACAAAAGGAACGTATGTAATTTCTGCTAAATACGATATTTGTGGCAATTTTAAAAATGGGTTCGCGCAAGTACAACTTGGAGGAAAATGGGCGGTTATTGATAAAGCAGGAAAAGAAATTACACCACCTAAATATGAAATGATTTACAATTTTACGGATGGGCTTGCTCCTGTTCAGTTAGGTGTTAAATTCGGATTTATTAATACAAAAGGTGAAGAGGTGATTAAACCTGTTTATGCTACTGTTACTGAATTTAAAGAAGGTGTTTCGGCAGTACAGGATGATGAAGGAAAAATAACTTATTACGGAACTGACGGAAAGAAATTGTTTGATAGAAAATTTTCAAAAGGAATGGGGTTTTCCGAAGGACTTGCACCTGTTGAGGATGATAACGGCAAATGGGGTTTTATTGATAAAAAAGGAACCTTGGTTATTCCTGCAATTTATGATTATGTCTCTCTGTTTTCTGAAGGTTTGGCCAGCGTAAGTAAAGATTATAAATTTGGTTTTATTGATAAAACAGGTAAAGAAATTATTTCTTTGCAATACCAGTGGTCGCGTGATTTCAGCAATGGTTTTTGCGTAGTTCAAAAAGAAGAAAAATTCGGATACATTGATAAAACGGGAAAACCAATCACCGAATTTATTTTTGAAAAAGCACAAAGTTTCAGTAATGACGGACTTGCTTTGGCTGTTAATAAAGGCCTGATTTTAATCAATGGAAAAGGCAACGTAATTGTAAATCGCAAGTATGATGATATAGGCAATTTCAGCGAAGGTGTTGCGGCTGTAAAAAAAGGTGACCTCTGGGGTTACATTGATATAACCGGCAAAGAAATTATTCCCACCATTTACGAAAGTGCTGATGATTTTGGTGAAGGACTTGGCGTTGTTCAGCTGCTTGGCAAATACTTGTTTATTGACAAGCAGGGAAATTTATTCGGAGAGTAAACAGTTCCTTTAATTATTGCCTTTAGGTTTCTCCAGTTCCTTCTGCTTTTCCCACATTTTTATAAGCGGGTCAAGGTCTTCAACACCAATGTGCTTCGAAATTATTTTCTTGTCTTTGTCCAGTAAATACATTTCAGGTGATTTATAAATATCATATAAATCACGGAATTTACTAGTGTTGTAAGGATCCCAGACTTTTATCCAGTCCATTGGTTTTTCTTTCAGATAATCAAAAATTTCTTTTGGTCAACAGTAGTGTTTACACCATAAACTGCTGCACCTTTTTTCTCACGGTTTTCAAGCCACCACTCGTAAAGTTTAGGAGTAATTTTTTTGCAGTGCCCGCAGGTTGGGTCCCAGAAATACACAACGGTATAATTTGCCTTTACATCGTGCATTGTAACGGGTTGTTGCGTGAAAACATCAGGCAGAACAAGGTTAGGCGCTACTTTGCCGAGCAACAAAGGCTCCAATGTATTTGAACGTTTTGTAATTTTTGCCATCACCGTTGAATCAACCCAGGTGGCTTGTCCTGTTCTGTAATACTTGTTTACCATGTGAACAAAAATGGCATCAAGCCCAACAATTTTTGTAGCCTCAATTTCATAAAAACTGGTAATGTTCTGCACAATGAATTTGAAAACTTCTTCATTAGATTTTGCTTTTTGTGAAAGAAAATCTGCGGCAACAATCAGTGAGTCATAATGCTGAACAGTAAGTTTATCAAGGTACTGGCGTATTTTACTGTAGAAAACAGGAGTGCGCAGAAGACGTGCATCAGAGAAATCAATATCGTCAAAGAAATGTGACTTATAATATTTGAACGCAAATGTTGAATCTTTTTTTCCGTTTGGCAGAAGCGGAGCTTCCGGTATTTCCACTTCTTTTGATGTTTTAAAAACTTTTCCAAGCAGGTTTTCAGGATGCTCTTTCATATAGTTTATTTTGTAATCTTTTACTTCTGCATCAATGGCTTCAAGTTTGGTTTTTATTTCTTTAAACTTTTTGCTGTCTTCCTTTTTTCTGTTCTTTAAAGTATCCAGCTGGTCGCGCAGGCCTTTTGATTCCTTTTGTTTCGGGTTAATGAATTTCAGGTAATCATAAAATAATTTATTGTCATCAGAGCCTGTTACATTCATGTTGGTAACATATGCACCCGTATCAGTTTCCATTTTAAAATCCTGATCGTTATCAATCATCAATTCAAAATACTGGTTGTTGGGTAAAATGACAATGTAAATTCCGGGAGGCAATGCTTCATCACCTTTGAAAACAAACGCTCCGTTCTGGGCTATAACAGTGTCTTTCAGGTATTGCTTGTCGGCAAAATAATAAGCAAGCTTGCATGTTTTATCGGGCAGACCATTAATTTTAAACTGAATGTTATATCCTTTTTCACCACCTGCAAACGAGGCGATTGAAATCCCTGAGAAAACTGCAAGAAAAAGTAAGGTTTTTTTGAACATCATCTTTGCGGATAATTTTTTAGTTGCCCGCAAATTTAGCAATTGAAAAACACCTTGGATGTTAACAGGTTGTTAAAAACTGTTATCCTATTTTTAAGCCCATCAGACTTCGCTTATAGAAGGTAGCATTGTTTGCATCAACCCTTACTCTTACTCTTATTTCTAAAGGAGATGTTCCTGTAACCGTTACCACTCCCATTGCTGAGACCATGTTCTTTTTTACAAGTCCTGAAAAATTACGCTCTGAAATTGCATTAGCACTTCCATTCGTATAAATAGTTACCGTACAGGTATTGGAATTGTTTCCATTCAGTACATCGGAAGAAAACCAAATCATATAAGTGCCTTCAGGAACTGTAACTACCATTCCATCTAAATCTACATCTGTAGTGCTTGATATGGTTTGACTTGTTCCATAGTTTACCCCCTGTGAAAGCTGGAATGTAGCTGCCCCAAGTGAGTTCAGATTGCCCCAGGAAAGATTTCCTGCACCGTCATTGGTTAGTAATGTGGATGCTCCACCTTGTGTAGGAGGTAGTACCCATGGTATATCAGTTGCCCCTTGTGTACCTGCTTTTATTGATGTTTTTCCGGTTGAGCTGCCCTGTAATTTTATTGCACCGGCAGTTCCTGAATTTGAGAGCGTAATATCTCCGTTTCTGATATCAAATTTTGAAGATGGATCTTCTGTTCCTACGCCAATATTTCCGGAAGTATTTATTCTTAATCTCTCTGTTCCGTTGGTAGCCAGTCTTAAGGGTTGTGCATCGGTAGTTCCTAAAAAATTCACTGCAGGGTTTGTGTTTGGATTACCCAACAGTTGCCACTCAGTTCCTGTTGTAGGTGGTCCCCAGCTCAGATTTCCCGCGCCATCATTTAATAATACATAATTTGCTGCGGCAGCCTGTAATGGAGGAAGTATAAGTGAATAACTGATTCCGGTTGGCCCCGGTGATATGGTAACTGTTTTGGCATTAGTTGCATTGTTAAATATTAATACTCCGTCAGCAGTTGTGGCTGAGCCGATACGGGTTGTACCATAAACATGAAGCATAGAGCCTGCTGCCGGTGCATTGGAAGCGCTGTTTGAAATTGCTATTCCCTGTGAAAAAACGTGTGATGGAAAAAGAATAAATAAAAGAACGAGTGTGGGGTTAGTGGTTTGCTTTACTAAGGTACTACTATCGGTTTCCATGGGTTAAAGGTTTTCTTGATTTCAATACCCTTCTACGTGTATGTTGTATTTTGATATGCTGTTAATCGATTTACTTTCATAAGAATTATGAACGGATGGTTGCCAATATTTTATCTTTGCCGCCCATGAAACCATTTTTGGTTCCATCTGGCTTTTAAAAGCAAATTATTTACAGATGAAAAAAATAATTCTCAACAAAGGCAAAGAACATTCACTGAAACGTTTTCATCCCTGGGTATTTTCGGGTGCTATTTCTGAGCGCAGTGATAAGGTAGCAGAAGGTGATGTTGCGGAAGTTTTTTCTGCCGAAGGTGAATACCTTGCTACAGGTTATTGTTCGCAGGGGTCTATTGCTGTTCGTGCTTTGTCGTTTGAACAAACAGAAATTAATCTTGCCTTCTGGGAAAAGAAAATAGGCGATTCTTACAGCCTGCGTCAACAAATTGGTTTAGCTGAAAATAATGCAACAAACGTTTTCCGTTTAGTAAATGCAGAAGGAGATGGTGTTTCGGGTTTAATTATTGATTTTTATAACGGCACTGCGGTGGTGCAGGCTCATTCATTTTTTATTCACGATAATCTTGAATTGATTTCTAAGGCTTTACAAAGTGTTCTCGGAACTAAACTAAAAGCAATGTATGATAAAAGCGCGGAAACACTTCCGGGTGAAAACCTTCAAGGTTTTAAAAACCTTGAAGGTTTAAGCAATTATGTTTTTGGAAAAACTGAAGACAGTGAGGTGCTGGAAAATGGTAATTGTTTTCACGTAAACTGGGAAGAAGGGCAGAAGACCGGCTTCTTTATTGACCAACGTGAAAACCGCAACCTGCTTGGTAAATACGCACAAGGAAAAAAAGTGCTGAACACATTTTGCTACTCCGGAGGATTTTCTGTTTATGCATTAAAATCAGGTGCTTCGTGGGTGGTGTCGGTTGATGCCTCGCGCAAGGCAATTGAGTGGACCGACCAGAATATTTTACTCAACGGCTTTGACGAAAAAATGCATCAGAGCATTGTTGGCGATGTTCAGGAATACATGAAAACTGCAGCCGATAATTTCGATATTATTATTCTTGACCCTCCTGCTTTTGCCAAACACCAAAAGGCAAAACATAATGCCGTGCAGGGCTACCGCAGATTAAATGAAAGCGCTATCCGTAAAATAAAAACGGGTGGATTAATTTTCACCTTCTCCTGCTCACAGGCGGTTGACCGCCCTTTGTTTGAAAGCACCGTTATGGCTGCCGCCATTGATGCCAGACGCAAGGTGCGTATTCTGCATCACCTGAGCCAGCCAGCCGACCATCCTACCAATATCTTTCATCCCGAGGGGCAGTATTTAAAAGGGTTGGTGTTGCAGGTATCATAACAAAAAGCCCCGTCCCGATTACTCAGGACAGGGCTTTTGCTAACAACTAATTTCTAATTGGCTATTTGCCTGTTTTAGTGCTTCGCCAGATAATCCGCCACACCTGCATGGCTTTCTTTCATGGCATCTTTACCTTTTACCCAGTTGGCAGGACAAACCTCACCGTTTTCTTCAAAAAACTGCAGAGCATCAACCATACGCAGCGTATCATCTACATTGCGCCCCAGCGGAAGATGGTTTACCAGCTGATGTTTTACCTCACCTGTTTTGTCAATTAAAAACAAACCGCGGAAAGCAATCATAGGTCCGGTTGCAATCAACTCACCTTTTTCGTTGGCATCGTAATCACCAAACAATACTCCGAAGTTTGAAGAAATGGTTTTGGTAGTATCGGCAACAATAGGATAAGTAATACCTTTAATACCACCCGATTTTTTCTCCATCTGTAACCAGCCCCAGTGGCTTTGCTCTGTGTCGGTTGAGCAGGCTACTACTGCAACGTTACGTTTTTCAAATTCAGGTAATGCTTCCTGAAAAGCGTGTAATTCCGTAGGACATACAAACGTGAAATCCTTTGGATAAAAGAAAAACACAACGTGTTTTTTTCCTATAAATTGACTTAACGAAAAATCATTCACGATTTCACCGCCATTGATAACTGCTTTTGCCTTGAACTCAGGCGCTTTTTTTCCTACTAATACTGACATTGTTTTAGATTTTTAATTTATGATTGTTAATGTTTAATGTTTGTTGTTGTCACCCTGAGTATAGTCGAAGGCTTTCTTGTAAACAGAATTCTTCTTTTATTGTTCAGAGCGGGTGCGAAATTAATAATTAAAGTATTTGCAGTTTTTTGTTTGCCACAGATTTCGCTGATTAACACAGATTATATTCACAGAAATAATTAATCTACGGCTAAAATCTGCGCTAATTTGTTTAATCTGTGGCAAATGCTTTCTATCTTGCAACATCTTTCATCATGAGTTTTTTCGTTTATAAATCTTCTGCCGGCTCCGGCAAAACCTATACGCTGGTGCGCGAGTATCTGCAACTGGCGTTGGTATCACCCGAGCCCGATTATTTCCGCCACATACTCGCCATCACGTTTACCAACAAGGCAGCGGATGAAATGAAAGACCGTGTGCTGAAAAAACTGGCAGTGCTGGCAACTTTGAACATTGAACTTTCAAACATTGAACATAAAGACCCCCTTGCCGAAGAACTGAAAGCCAATTTAAAATTAGATGATAAACAATTAGCTGCGCGTGCCGCGAAATTACTCTCTCACATTCTGCACAACTATTCCGATTTCAGCATCAGCACCATTGATAAGTTCACGCACCGCATACTCGCCACCTTTGCCCACGATATGCGGCTACCCGTTACATTTAACGTTGAAGTAGAGTCAGATGAATTGCTCACCGAAGCCATTGACATCCTTTTACAAAAAGCCGGAAGCGATGAAGCATTAACAAAAACTCTTGTTGAGTTTGCCGAATTGCGTGCCGATGAAGATAAAGACTGGCGCATAGAACACAGCATTTTTCTACTCTCTAAAATTCTGTTTGACGAAGAAGGTCACCTTCATGTTGAATCACTGAAAGAACTTTCGCCTGTTGATTTTGAAAACGTGCGCAAAAGCAGCGCAGCCTTTTGTGTGAAGTATGAAAATATTCTGAAATCCATTGCGCAGGAAGCCTTGAGAACCATTGCCGATGAAGGAATTTCATTGGATGATTTTTTTCAGGGAACAAAAGG
>CAMDBK010000132.1 GCA_945889235.1 Chitinophaga pinensis | reverse complement strand
TGTTATAGACAATTTGAGGGGCGACTAATTACCTCCTTCCTTATTATTTCTATTTTTGCTGCAAACGATTTTGAGCAATGATATTAATTGACGGAAAACAAACAGCAGAAATAATAAAGGCAGAACTTGCCGTTGAAGTTGAGAACATTGTTAAAAACGGTGGGAAACAGCCCCACCTTGCTGCTATTCTTGTAGGAAATGACGGAGCCAGTGAAACATATATTGCCTCTAAAGTTAAGGCTTGTAAAAAGGTTGGCTTTAAAAGTACGCTTATCAATTTTCCCGCAACAGTAAGTGAAAACGAATTGTTACAAAAAGTAATTGAAATCAATAACAATGCAGATATTGACGGATTAATTGTACAACTTCCATTACCCAAACATATTTCAGAAAAAAAAGTCACAGAAACAATTCTTCCTGAAAAAGATGTGGATGGTTTTCATCCTCTAAATGTTGGAAAATTAGCATTAAACCTTCCCACTTTTATATCGGCTACTCCTTATGGCATTATGCAATTACTGGAACGCTATAAAATTGAAACAGCAGGAAAACATTGTGTTATATTGGGCAGAAGTAATATTGTAGGTTCACCGGTAAGCATTTTATTATCAAGAAACACCTACCCGGGAAACTGTACTGTAACACTGTGTCACAGCCGCACAAAAAATCTTGAATACTATACAAAACAAGCTGATATTTTAATAGCTGCACTTGGAAAACCTGATTTTGTAAAAGCCAATATGGTAAAGGACGGGGTAGTTGTTATAGATGTTGGAATTACTCGGGTTAGTGCCCCCGGAACAGAGAAAGGTTATCACATTACAGGAGATGTTGATTTTGATGATGTGGCTCCTAAGTGCAGTTATATTACTCCCGTACCCGGAGGTGTAGGTCCGATGACAATAGTTGCTTTATTGAAGAATACTTTATTATCTTTGAACAACAATTTGATTACTAACCTCTAACACCAAAACCACATGAGTTACAAAATCAAACTAAAAAACACCAAGGATAAGACTGCAATTCTTGATGACAAAGGGTATAAAGCTGTTAAGGGCGACAAGCACCTTTCAAAGATTAGTTTTTTAGATAATCTGCGCTCACACTCCAGCGGATACCCGATTTTTCAGCGTTGCATCACCACCAAAAAAGGTCCTGTTTACGAAACCATTTACCTGCATCGCTGGCTGGCTGATAAATTCATTAAAAAACCGAAAAGCAATCGCAAATTATTTCTGCGATTTAAAAACGGAAATGTTATGGATTGCAGCCTGGTAAACCTTGAGTTTGTAACCATGAGTGAGCTTAGAAGATCTAACAATAGCACAACAAACAGCAGCGGTTACCGCGGTGTTACAAAAGAAAAAAAGCGTTTCCGTGCAAATCTTTATCACAAAGGGGTAAATTACAATCTCGGGTTTTTCAAAACAGGTGAAGACGCAGCAAAGGCATACAATAAAAAATCACGAGAATTGTTCGGAGAAACTAACAGTCTTAATAAAGTTAAAGCACCGGCAAAACCTAAAGCAAAAAAGATAAAATAAAATTCAACTTAGATATAAGTAAAGGGCTGAAATCTGGTAAAACAGGCTTCAGCCTTTTTCATTCAATGCGTTTTGATTATTTTCAAGATTGGCAAGTTTAAACGCAATGTTAGCTTTGAATGAAAAATAAGAAAACTCATTATCAATCTGGCGGAAATCATATTCCATTTTCCTTCCGCTTCTTCTGGCAATATCAAGTAAACCCAAGCCTGCACCGCCTTTAGCCGAGAACTCTGCTATCCTCATTTTCTCGGTATAATAATCTCTTACTACTTCTGGGCTTAAGCCGTTAATCAGGTCAATTATTTCTTTCAGGTTTTCAATCCGGTCATTACGAATCAGGTTTCCTGTAATTATAAAATAGTGGTCAACACCTTGACCTATAACAAGGATTGCTGCTTTGTTGAGCTTAGCAATTGGCGAAGGATCAGCATGGTTAACAATGTTTTGCACACATTCAACCAACACATTAAAAACTCTTCTGATTAATTTTTTTTCACCCTGACTTCCATTCATTTTTATTTCAGCAATAGCCAAAAGGTCGTTGGTGGTTTCTGATGTCATTTCATCGCGGTACACAAGAAGTAACTCCTTTTCAGTCATTATCCTGTCGAAACCAAAAAGATGATCTATTAGATCGAGGTGGCGGGAGTCATCAAATAATCTGGGCTCATTCATACGCTTAATTCATGGTGTTGTGATAATTTGTACTTGAAAACGAAATGTAATGTTCATAAGTATCGATAAACAACAAGGCATCATTGGTAAAAGAATTAATTTTGAGCCCTTTAAAAAATGAAAGCTATACAAGAACAAGCAGATATACTTCTTAAAGAAGGAAAAAAACTTCCGCTTATGGAAGAATTCTACACCATTCAGGGTGAAGGTTTTCATAGCGGAAAACCCGCGTGGTTTATACGTGTTGGCGGTTGCGATGTGGGTTGCCACTGGTGTGATGTAAAAGAATCATGGGATGCTTCACTACATCCGCTTACTGATACCGATACAATTATTGCAAATGCACTTAACAACCCTTCAAAAGCAGTTGTGGTTACAGGCGGTGAGCCGCTTACCTATAACCTTGACTACCTCTGTGCTGAACTGAAAAAGAACGGAATAACAATCTATTTAGAAACTTCAGGAGCTTATCCGTTAAGTGGTAATTTCGACTGGATTTGCCTCTCGCCAAAAAAAACGGCATCACCTTTGCCTGAAGTATTTTTAAGTGCTCACGAACTGAAAGTGATTATTTATAACACGAGTGATTTTGACTGGGCAGAAAAAAATGCTGCACAAGTAACTAAAGAGTGTAAACTTTTTCTTCAGCCTGAGTGGAGCAAAGCAAAAGAGATGATGCCTCTTATTACTGATTATGTAATGAAACATCCGAAATGGAACATCTCATTGCAGACTCACAAATACATGAACATTCCATAGAAAACTGACAATTGATAATGAATAATTAACAATGAAAAAAATTCTCTTTCTATTTCTTGGTTCCTGCTTCTTTACTCTTGCTTCTTATTCTCAGGTTAAAAAATACTCCACCGATTCAAAGCGCGCCATCAATCTTTATGAAACTGCTTTAGATTATTACAACTCACGTTCTGATGAGCAGGCAAGAACTACGTTGTTAAAAGCGTTGGAAGTAGATGATAAATTTCTGGAAGCCCGCATTTTGCTTGCCGACTTGTACATTGAAATGGATGAGTATGAACAGGCTGTTGCTCAATACAGGAAAGTTGTAACAATAAACGCTGAGTTCTTTCCTAATGCCTATTATATACTTGGTAATATACAGCTGCAGGTTGGTAAATACGATGACGCAAAAAAGAGTCTGGAAAGTTTTCTTGAATTGAAAAATACAAAACCGGAGACACGGGAAAAAGCAAAACAGTATATCAGAAGTGCAGAATTTGGAAGTGAGGCAGTGAAAAATCCTGTTCCCTTTGACCCAAAGAATTTAGGCAACGGAGTTAACAGTGCCGATGCAGAATATTTCCCTGCACTAACTGCTGATGAGCAAACGCTGGTTATAACACGCAATAGCCGTCCCGCAGGTGGCGGACACGGACAAGAAGATTTTTATGAAAGTCGCCTGGCAGATGGTGAATGGACAACTGCCAGAAACTTAGGCGCACCGCTTAATACACCTGATAATGAAGGCGCACAAACCATTTCTCCTGACGGACAACTGATGTTTTTTACCGGCTGCAACAGACCCGATGGTTTGGGTGGTTGTGATATTTATTTTTCACGCAAAGTTGGGAACAACTGGACAGAGCCTCAGAATATCCGCAACCCAATTAACAGCAGTAAATGGGAATCACAGCCTTCACTTTCGCCTGATAAAAAAACAGTGTATTTCTCCAGCAGCCGTGGAGGTGGAAAAGGCGATAAGGATTTATGGTCAAGCACGCTTACACCACAAGGTGTTTGGGGAGTTCCGGTAAACCTTGGTGATGTAATAAACACAAGCGGACAGGAAGAAAGTCCTTTTATTCACCCCGATAATCAAACGCTTTATTTTTCGTCTGACGGATTAATTGGCATGGGCAGAAAAGATATTTTTTACTCACGCAAAGATGAAAACGGAAACTGGACAAAGCCTGTAAACCTTGGCTATCCCATTAATACCTGGAACAATGATGACAGTTTTATTGTAGGCGCTTCAGGTAAAATAGCCTATTTTGCTTCTGACCGTAAAGGTGGCATGGGCAGCCTTGATTTATATTCGTTTGAATTGTATGAAGCTGCACGCCCAACGATGGTTACCTATGTTAAAGGAAATGTTTTTGCAAGCGATACAAAGAAACCTTTGGTAGCAAAATTTGAGTTGATTGATTTAGAAAATAACAAAGTAGTGGTGGAGTCAACTTCTAATAGTGAGAAGGGCGAATTTCTTGTCAGCCTGCCGGTAAATAAAAATTATGCATTGAATGTTTCAAAAGAAGGTTACCTGTTTTATTCCGAGAATTTTTCATTGAAAGATATTAAGGATATTACAAAACCATTTCAGTTAAATGTTCCGCTACAGCTTGTAAAGACAGGAGAGAAAGTAATTCTTAAAAATATTTTCTTTGAAACAAATTCTTTCCAATTGAAAGGTGAATCAACTGCTGAATTACAAAAACTACTTGCTCTGATGCAGAATAACAAGAATCTTAAAATTGAAATAAACGGACATACTGATAATGTGGGCGATGATAAATCAAATCAATTGCTTTCTGAAAACCGCGCCAAATCAGTGTATGAATACCTTACCACCAACGGAATTCTTCCTGAGCGATTAGGCTTTAAAGGTTTTGGTGAAACTGTTCCTCTTGCTACTAACGATACAGAAGAAGGGCGTGCACAGAACAGGAGAACTGAGTTTGTGGTGATCGGAAATCAGTAATCAGTTATGAGTAACGTCATGCTGAACTTGTTTCAGCATCTGTCTGTGAGACCCTGAAACAAGTTCAGGGTGACGGTTCAATTAAGCCAGCGCACTTCCTTCCGGCAATTGCTGCCTGTAAAGGTCAATTTGCTTGTGCATTACCTTAAACCACAAGGGCGGGAAAAACGACATCAATATCATAGCAGGATAACCCAAAGGCATTTGAGGTGCTTCCTCAAAGTGGCGTAAGACCTGGTATTTACGACTTGCTTTATAATGATGGTCGCTGTGGCGGGTTAATTCAAATAACATTATTCTGCCTACTGCGTGGTTCGAGTTCCAGGAATGAACAGGCAATACTTTTTCGTAGCTGTTCTCTCCTGTCTTTTTTCTCCGCAAACCATAGTGTTCAACATAATTAATAGTTTCTAATAACAATATACCAATTAAGGAAGCAACGATAAAATAAATCATCGGCATCAATCCGAAAACAAAATAGATAACAGCTACAAAAGCCAATTGTATCAACTGAAAGCGTATCATTTCATTGTGGATCGAGAAAAACGCCTGCCCGTTTTTCTTCAGCTTTTCCGCTTCTAATTTCCAGGCAGAAATATAGCTGAAGATAACCGACTTGAACCAGAAAAAATAGACAACTTCTCCCCTATCGGCTGATGCAGGGTCTTTTTCAGTAGAAACATTTTTATGATGCCCACGGTTATGCTCAATAAAAAAGTGCATGTATAGTGTTGACAACAGCAGCGCTTTTGACATTGCTCGCTCATACCAGTTAATACGATGACCAAGTTCATGAGCAAGATTAATACCGGTTACTGCACAGCCGATGCCCATGGTTATTACTCTTCCCGTAATTTCAAATGCTGTTAATCCCGGCTCTTTTATCTGGTACAAAAAAATAACAAGAAAAATATATTGCAATGGAACCAGCGCATATAACAACCAATCATAATAAGGGTCTTCCAGTGCCATTTCTTCTTCGGCTTCACTCATGTTTGCCTTGCTTTGTTTTGAAAAAGCATCGCCAAGTGGTATCATAATAAAGGCATACGCAAACAAGGAATAAGTCCACCAGCCGTGACCGTAAAAGGCAAACAGCGTTACGATGGGTGCGGTAAAAACCGTCAGGTACTTTAGTTCTTTGGTGTGGATTGTCATCTTGTTAGGTTTTAAAATGATGATGCAAGTATATTAAATTTTATTCAAAAGTAAACTATTTGTTTAAAAATAGTTTACTTTGTGCAATACTTATGGGAAGAAAATCAAGCAATAAAAAAAGAATTAACCATCCGGAAAAGAAAGATGAACTGGTGCGACAGCTTATTCCTTATCTTCAGGAAAGAGGTTTACAAGGCGTAACAATGGATGACATGGCCGAAGCTATGAACATCAGCAAAGCCACTGTTTACAAGTATTTTCACTCACGCGAAGAAATACTTGCTGCAACCATTGCCGTAAAACTGGATGAGATAAAACATTTTGATGATTACCTGAACGATAGAAAGGTTGACTATTTAGACCGTTATAAAAATGCTGTTGAGTATTTGTCGGTTAATATTTCAGACATTACCACTATTTTTCTTGCCGACCTTAAAACATTTTTTCCACATCTTTGGCAACTGATAGATGCATTTAAAGAATATTGCATGAATGCGCTTAAAACCTATTATAATGAAGGTATGCGTAAAGGATATTTCAACAAAATAAACCCTGAGATAATGGTAATGAGCGACCATTTTTTTCTTGACAAATTAACCGACCCTGATTTTTTAATAACGCATAAGCTAACCATCAAACAGGCTTTTGATGAGTATTTCAGAATGAAGTTTTACGGTATCATGAAGTGAGTTCAATGTTACAAGTTCAATGTTTAATGTTCTCCTTCGTTTGTCACCCTGAGCACGGCAAATATCCTGAGGGATATTTGAGCGAGGTCGTGCGAAAGCAAAGGGCTTTACTCATCCTGATTAATTTTTTTTTATTCAACACTGTGTTTGCCCAAAGCGACAGCACGCGCACAGAAATTCCGCTTGCAAAAAAATGTCTGGTAATTGAGCCTGCAATCAGGTTTGGAAAAATTATAAAAAACTTTCCTGATTTTCCTTCGCGGGGTATGGCTGTACTCAGCGAAATAAATATCAGTCAGCAATGCAGCGGAAATAAAAAATGGCATCAGTTGTATGGTTACCCCACAGTCGGCATGGCAATGGTTTACGGTATTCTTGGTAACGATGATATAATAGGAAGAAATTTTGCCATCCTTCCTAATATTAGTTTCAGCACAAAAAAATACCGCAGGTGGGGCTTTCAATATAAAGTGGGAATGGGCTTCGCATTCTTCACCAAAAAGTACGACCCCGTTACTAATCCAGAAAACCGCCTTATCGGCTCTACCATGACTAACATGGCAATGGGAAGCGTTGATTTTCGTTATGATATTTCACGTTATTACACAGTGTTATTTGGTGTTTCAGCGATACACTTTTCAGATGCACATTACCAGTTACCTAACCTTGGAATCAACTTTCCTGCGGTTAATATTTCATTGAAATATTTTCCTTCCGGAAGACCAAAACTTTATAAACACGACAGCCTTCCTGATTATAATAACAAAATACTTTTCAATGTTCGTCTTGGTTTTGGCATTAATGAGTTTGCTGATGCAATAAAACCAACAGGTGGCGCAAAGTTCCCTATTTATACGGGTTCGCTGTATTTATCAAAACGCTACAGCCGGAAAAACAATGTTCAGTTAGGTATTCATATTAATTATCACACAGGATTTTATGATTTCATTGTTCACCAAGAGGTTTATGACAGCAACCAGCGCCTGCGGGCATTTACCGGACAGATTTTTATCGGTCACGAATTTATTATCGGACACTTTGGGTTAATCACACAGTTGGGTATTTATTTTTACAATCCTTTTTTGAAAAAATTGCAGGAACTGGAAGGAATACCAACTAGTTTTAACACCATAGCCAAACTCTATAACAGCAA
>CAMDBK010000131.1 GCA_945889235.1 Chitinophaga pinensis | reverse complement strand
TAAAATGCTTACTTATATAGAGTATCTTATTGATTAAAACAGTTAACGTATTGATTAATACATATTACGTATAGCTTAAAAATATAAAACAACAGCTTATAAAAGGTTTCCGTCTTATTGAAAATCAGGTCGGTAGGTTTTGGAAATAGAGTCCATAGTCCATAGACCATAGTCAATAGTAAATATGGACTACCGACTATGGTCTATGGACTATGGACAATGTACTATTTCAGCAAAACTTTCAATTCATTCAAACTGTACTCGCCCTGTTCTTTTTTCCACTTAGTAATAATGTTGCGTAAAATCTGGTCGCTGAATTTCAAAAGTTTCTCACCTTTTGCAGTAAGGCGGAAAATAACAGCGCGATTATCCCCTTTGTCTTTATAGCGTTTAAGGTAACCCGCGTTTTCCATGTCATATACCAGCAAACTCATGCTTTGCTTGGTTATTCCGGCTTTCAGCGCAAGCTCGGTAATGCGCGAGCCCTCTTTTTCTAAGTTTTGAAATACCTGTGCATGTGCCGGTTTCAGGCCCGTATAGCCTTTTATTTTCAGCTCTTCAAAAAGCAGGGTGATTAAGAGTCTTGCAGGCTCACTGAACAACGAAATTAGTTCCATCTGAAAAAAATATTTGCAAGATTAGTCAGTGTTACTTACTATTGTAGTCAGTTTAACTGACTAATAATTTAAAAACCTTAAAAACCAATCACCCTATGAAACCGGTAAAACGTAAATACAAAATATCAGATGGTACCCTTATTCAAACTTCAGATGACATTATCAGCAGCGCCACCCGTGATGCTGTAGAATTAGCCCCTTATGGTATAACTGCAGTTTCAATGACGATGATTGCCGGCCTGCGCACCGCATTTAATGATACCCCCACCGACAATGAATTAATGGGCGATATGATAGACGCCACCGCTGCCCGTAATACTAAAGCAGAGGAAGTGCGCAACGCTATACATCCTATAGCCACCCGTATTAAAGTAAAGTTTGGTGAAGAAAGTGGCAAATACCGCGGACTGGGAATAGAATTATTGAGCCAGCAAGATGCCGGCCAACTGTACCGCACAGGCGGGGCAGTGGTACGCAGAAGCACCCTCTACCTGCCCGATTTGCCCGGTCTTACACTAGCTGAAATAAATGCACTGCAAACAAAAGTGGGCGAATTAGATACCTTAATAAACACACAGATTGATGCAGTTAAAAACCGCGACATAGCTGTTGACGACCGTATAAAAAAAGGTAATGAACTTTATAAAGCTATTGTTGACTTAGCTGAATTTGGTAAGTCAGCCTGGCTGAATGTAAACGAAAGCAAATACAACGATTATGTTATAAACGAAGTGCAGAAAAAAGCAGCACAGGTAGTGGAAGGTAACCTTGCTTCAGGGCAAATAATAAATCTTTCAGTTGCTGATGTTGCAGCAATAACAGAATTAAGCGCTGAGCCAATGGGCAATAGCTTGCAAATCTATTTCAGCACTAATCCTACCGATTATCCTAACGGGTTTCAGCAACCCATTGGAGATGGTAACACAGGTGATTTTGTTGCAGGAGCCATTGGTTTTGCTGAAGGAGTGCGCGAGCGCCTGATGCTTTATAATCCCGGCCCTAATTTATTAACCTATAAAGTAGTAGTAGAGGCGTAAAGAGAGTCCGTAGTCCGTAGTCGGTAGTAAAACCATTGACTACGGACTATGGACTACGGACTATGGACTATTGACTATTGACTATTGACTACGGACTATGGACTATTGACTAAACCGGCAGTTTCACCGTAAAGACTGTTCCCTCGTTTCCTTTGCTGATTACATCAACTTTGCCTCCATGCAGGCGCACAGTTTTTTGAACAAGTGAAAGTCCTATGCCGTGTCCTTTGCGGTCGCGTACATTTTTACCGCGGTAAAAAGGTTCAAAAATATTTATTAAATCCTCTTCAGGAATTCCAACCCCTTTATCTTTAAAACGGATGACAATATTTTTTTCTTCCGAGCCTATATTTACCTCGCAGGTATGGTCTTCAGAATATTTACAGGCATTTTCCATCAGGTTAAAAAAGGCAATTTTCAGTAAATTTTCGTTGGCAAATAAAATCAGTGAATCATCATTCTCCAGTTCCGATTCAAATGAAATATTTACTTTGTATTCAGAAATTCCGGCAATTAGATCGCTTCGGGCTTCAAGCAGCAAATCATCCGTTCGAAATTTGGTTTTAGGGTATATTAATCCTGCACCGCTAACCTGCGCCAGTGAAAGCATGCGGTTTGAAATAACGGTAAGATGCTTAATGTCTTCCAGTACCGATTCAATAGTTTTTATGTAATCTTTGCTTTCGCGTTTTTTTAATAGAGTAACTTCCAGTTGCCCGCGGATAACTGAAAGAGGATTGCGCAATTCGTGAGAGGCATTGCCCACAAAAGTGCGCTGTGCATTAAAAGCAGATTCAATACGTTCCAGCATTTTGTTAAAAGTTTTGGCAAGCTGCGCAATTTCATCCTGTCCGTTGCCTTCATCAATACGTGCATCAAGATTGCTGACCGATATTTTATCAACATCACGGATTACCTTTGAAATAGGGCTAAGCGCTCTTCCCGAATACAGCCTCCCGAAAAAGTAGACTGCAATTAGCATAACAGTGAAAACAAAGATTAGTGAAAGTCCCAGGAAATTAAGTTTTCGAAAACCGTAAATATCCTTTGCTGCCGCCAGAATAATATAATTTTTATTTTGAAAATTGTATGAAATTCCCAGCCATTCAAACTCAGCTTGCCTGAAGTGGATTTCCCTTTTATTTTGAATTTGCTTTAAAAGTTTGTCAGTAATTTTAAAAGTATAGTCATCATCTGTAGAATATATTTTCTCCGCGGTAGAGTTATAGATAATCACCTTTTCCTCCGGCAAAGTTCCTCTCAGGTTTCTGTCAATATGCTTTAGTGTAGCTGCATCAACGTTATTATCTTCTAACAGAAGGTTAGCTGTTGCAATTGCCTTATCATTAAGGCGCAGATAAAAATCCCGTTCGCGGAACTGTACAAAAAGAAAATAAATTGTAAGTGTTGCAACCAACATAACCGAAGCAACGATTCCAACAAACTGATAGGTTAGTTTATTGCGGATTTGCATCAGGCTTCCTTGAAAATATAGCCCATGCCTATTTGGGTGTTGATAAATTTAGTAGGAAAATCTTTGTCAATTTTTTTACGCAAAAAATTCACGTAAACATCAATTACATTGGTTCCGGTATCAAACTGCACATCCCACACCGCTCTGGCAATATCCTGACGCGTTACAACTTTCCCTTTGTTTCGTATCAGATACTCCAGCAGCTGATATTCTTTGGTAGTAAGGCTTATTTTTTTACCACCTCTTGAAACAGTTTTGTCATCCAGGTTTAACTCCAGATCACCCACTACCAATTTATTTCCACTTTGCTTTATGTTGCCTTTGCGTTTTGAAATTGCATTTACGCGTGCAAGCAGTTCAGCAAATTCAAACGGTTTTACCAGATAGTCGTCCGCTCCTAAATCAAGTCCGGTAACTTTATCAGAAGTATTGCCCAAAGCTGTGAGCATCAAAACGGGTACATTAGAAGTTTTTCTTATTTCTTTTAATAATTCCAATCCATTCATATAGAGAATAATAATGTCAAGAATAATAACATCGTATTCATTTTCAAGGGCGAGTCTTTTCCCTATATTTCCGTCATAAGCCACATCCACTTTATGATTATGCTCTTCCAGGCCTTGCTTTAAAAATGATGCTGCTTTTGGTTCATCTTCAACTACTAAAATTTTCATAATATCTTATTGTATTTATTTAGTAAAAACTGGGCTAATTTCGTAAAATACAATTAAAGATAAATTAAATGTTTTCTTCCGTTTATCTTTGTCGAAAATAAAACCACATTGGGCGAAATAAAGAAACAAGGACTTCAGAACGTAGCAATAGCTAATATAGCCACTGTTGTTGGTTTTGCGAGTGTTTTAGTTGTTCAGCCCTATTTATTGAAGCCCGAAGAAATTGGTCTGATTCGTACGCTGTATTCTCTTTCCATCTTAATTTCATCATTGGTGCCTATGGGCATGGGCAATGCAGTGTATAAATTTTTCCCACAGTTCCGAGACAAAGAAAATAAACATCACGGGTTTTTCAGTTTTATGAGCCTGTATGTTGTTATTGGTTTTATAGTTGCTGCACTATTTGTTTTTATATTCCGTGAAAAAATCATTGACGCTTACTCAGTCAAATCACCACTTATCAGTGAGTTTTTTGATTATGTTTTTCCGTTTTCCTTTTTTCTTGCTTTTATTTCTGTTTTCAGTATTTACAGCGCATCACTTTTTAAATCATCATTTCCGGCATTTCTAACTGAAATAACCACCAAGCTTTTTCCGGTTGTTGTAATCACTGCATATTATCTAAAATGGATTGACATCAACACCTTTGTATTGCTTTATATGCTTTGCTTCGGGCTTATTGCTCTAATTCTTCTTGCTTATATTTTCAGTATCGACAAGCCTCTTGCACCTATCAGCAGAAGCAAATTTACCAACAGTAAAGTAAAAGAAATACTTATTTACTCGGGAAGTTTTTCATTTGCAGCACTTGCTTCACTTGGTTTAAAAAATCTTGATATTGCTTTAATCGGAATTTACGTTCCGCTTGCAATGGCAGGGGTTTATGCTACGGTAGCAATTATTCCGGCTGTAATTGAAATGCCGTTACACGCGCTTGAAAAAATTGCAGCAGCAAAAATTTCTGATGCCTTTACACATGACCGGATAGGTGAGGTAAAAAATATTTATTACCGCTCATCCAAATACCTTTTTCTTGTAGGTGGATTATTGTTTCTGGGTGTAAATCTCAATATTCACAAATTGCTTTGGCTTTTACCTAAAGAAAAAGGTTTCTGGCAGGGCGAAACGGTTGTTTACATTGTTTCACTCGGCACTTTGTTTAATGTGGCAACGAGTGTAAATAATCCTATACTTTATAATTCAAAACATTATCGTTACGGCTTAGCCATGCTGGTTTTTCTTACGGTTGTTTCCTATATCAATTACAGTATTTTTATTCCACTGTGGGGTATGGAAGGCGCTGCCTTTGCAACTGCTTTATCAAGTTGTTCTTACAATTTTCTGAAATTCTTTTTTATCTGGAAAAAAATGGATTTGCAGCCTTTTAATATAAGCTCTTTGAAAACGCTGTTATTAATTATTGCCTGCAGTTTTCTATGGTTCGTAAATATTGATTTAGGCAGTGCTACGCTTGATATTATGGCTATGTCGCTGCTTGTAACAACGCTTTATTTAATTGGCGCTTACTACCTGAAAATTGTTCCTGAACTGTTTGAAATGAAACATTTCTCAGACATAAAAAAGCGGCTCGGTTTATAAAACCGAGCCGCTTTACCTTGCTCCCTCTCCTTTGGAGAGGGTCGGGGTGAGGCTTTTACTCTTTATACGGCAACCAGGTTTGTGTTCTGTAAATAAACAAAACATAACCGCGCACTTTCAGGTTTCCGCCTTCAATCCAGAGTTTGCAATCATAAACAGTTCCTTTTTTAGGGTCCATAATAGTTCCGTCTTCCCATTCATCATCATCTTTTACCATTTCACGGATAATTTCCATTCCTATAATTTTTTTGTCTTTGCGGTCGTCTTCACATTTATCGCAAATGGGGTCCTGGTCCTCACTCGGGTCGCGAAAAAGCTTAAGAATTTTACCGTAAACCTTTCCGTTTTTTTCAAAAATTTCAACTACGGATTTTGGTTTTCCTGTCTCGTCATCAATGGATTTCCATTTTCCAATAATTGATTGTGCTGACAGATTTGTTGCAGTGATTAAGATTGCAATTAAGATACTTAGTTGTTTCATAAAGTTTAGAAAGTTTAAAAGTTTAGAATGTTTAATTGTTAGTGCAAATTTAAAAAGCTCTGCTAATTCCTACTACCCATCTGAATTTTAAGAATTGTGGCTCAACAGCGGGTGTATGATTTAAGAAGAAAGGCATATCAAATCGTATGGTTAATGGCTTAGCCATTTGCAAAGCTCCCCACTTTTTAATTATTAGCGCAGTTCCAATTCCAGCATCCATTCTGAAATCTGCAAAGTGAATACGGCTGCTTTGATTTGAGTTAATAATTCCTGCATCTGCAAAAAGATAGGTTTTGATTTGAAGAGTATTCACACAAATTTTCGGCCGGATTTTTAAAAATCTATCGAACTCAATTTCTAAGTTTACAGCAGCACCTGAAGTTCCGCGGTAAGTCAGGGCAAGGTCTCCGTTATCCTTTTTATAAGGAGCAAGGTAACCTGCATAGCCGCGCAGGTTTAATCCACCACCATACTGAAAATGATTGGTTGTTTCACCAAAACTTCCTGCCCATTGATTCGGAATGAATCCCCGTGAGCGTGTGTATTTGTTATCCATCATTTCTTCTGGGTTTGCGCCTGCAAGATAAAGTGCTGATTCAGGTGCAACTCTTCTTCCTGTGCCGTATTGCACAAAAAAGCGGGTGTTGATTCCAAATTTACTCACATAAAATTTGTTTACCACATTCAACGAAACTTTTGTGAAACTGTAAGCGCTTCCGGGCGCAGGAGCTTTCATTTCAAGATTCATATTTCCGTTTCCGTTGCTGTAACTGAAATTTCTTTTTATGCCGAAAGCAAAGGTATTGTTGAGTTTTCCAATGCCCCATTCATTCGGATACATCAGATAAACTTTGTCGGATTGCTCAGGACGAAGCATTGATTTGAACTGAAAATAAAAAAGGTTTTTCATCAGCTTGTCCCATTTTTCTATTCCAAAATTTAATCCATACATACCATCCAAACCCTTTGCCTGAATACTAAACCAGGCGTTCTTTCCAATCTTATCTAAACTGGTTTTGTAGTTAACAATAAACGACAATGCATCAAACTTATTTAACGAAACTGTTGAATCAAATTTTGCCTGAGCCAATCCCGTATTGAACCAAACCGTTGCACTAAAAATATGCTTGTAATTCAAATAATTTCCGTTCAGATGAACCCCGATTTTAAAACCGTCATACGCATTGTACCACAAGTCTGGACGGGCTTTCAGGTCATATGTTCTCCAGTCGGGTGTGTTGTAAACCTGGCTGTCAAAACTAAAATCAACAGGAGGTTTTTTGCTGTTGTCAAGCATGTTCACATCAGCCAATCGATTGCTCGGGTCAATCACAATGTTTTTGATTCCTTCTGGAACAATTACACGTGCTTCGTAAGTGGGATTTAATTTTTCCCAACCCAACCATTTTGGTAAAACGGTTGCATCGGTATTCTTAATAAACCAGTTATTCGGGATAAGAAAATTCTGAACCACACTGTCTTTTGAAATCACCTGAAAGTCAATTGGCATCTGCATTTTACCGTTTCGGACAAACGTAATGATGTATTCATTTTCCTTCTCTCCGCGTTTCACTGATTTTATTCCATAGTCAATGGATTTAGTGGTTTCAAGCCATTGGTCAAAGAACCAATTAAGGTCAACTTTGGTGTATTGAATAATTGAATTTCTGAAATCTTCAAAATATGGATGCGCCATTTTCCACTGACCAAAATAATGTTGCATGGATTTTAGAAAAAGTTCATCGCCTAAAACGTATTGCAAATTGTATAACATGGTAGCCGTTTTGAAATAGACATGTCGGTAACCGCCACCATGACCCAATGCGCCATCAAAATAATCCGAGTGTGTATTCAAAGGTTTGTCATCACCCTTCACAGCATCAAACATATAGCCATTGTAAACACTGGAATTTATAGCTTCTTCCGGTTTTTTAAATCGCTTGATATATTTTGATTTCGGTTGATTTTTTAGTTCAATATCACCATCAATTTTTTGTAATGACCATGCGGTGAGAAATTGTGTAAAACCTTCATCCAGTGCAGCACGGTAGGTTTCATTATTTCCCACC
>CAMDBK010000130.1 GCA_945889235.1 Chitinophaga pinensis | reverse complement strand
TCTGGGCGTGTTGTAACAACATCTTTGGCAGCAGTATCCGGTTGCTTGAATCAATTTCAAGTTCGGTGGCTCCGTTGATGAAAAAGCGGATGAAATCAAGATTCTCACGTTCGTAGGTATTGATTTCATTGAGGGCTTTTACTTTTTCGTCCCACACATTTTTAGGATAGAGCTCTAAACATTTTTCATACACACTGCGCTTAATAACTACGGTAGTAGTTCCTTTCTGGAACTGCCTCAACAGTGCAGAGGGCAGGATTAATCTGCCTTTTGCATCCATTTTACACCTGTAATCGCCTGTTATATTAGACATGTCTGTTTTTAGAAAGCGTAAAAATAGATTAAAGTTTTCACAATTCCCCACTTTCCGCCACAAATTGTTGAAAACTTTTGTTTTTTAATGTTTTTTCAATCTTTGGTGAATAGTGAAAGGCTTATTAATAAAGGAAAATAATAGTTATTAAGATGGTGGGGTATTGTGGGGTAGTAATTCAATAAAAATGAATTTAGATTGCTTTTTGTACAAAAACGAAATCTAGATGACTTTTCTCAGATGAATTTTTTGTGGGCTTTAATTCCTATTTTTGTCCACATAGATTTTCAGGCGCAGATGGATTACGAAATAAAAAAAGAAGGCAGGTTTCAATACGTTGAATGTGGTGAGGGACCAGTAATTGTGGTGCTTCACGGACTATTTGGTGCGCTGAGTAATTTCAAAGATGTACTGGATCATTTTTCGGGAAAGTATAAAGTGGTAATTCCCATTATGCCTATTTATGACATGCCGGTGGCGGAAACCAACGTGCAGGCACTGGCTGATTTTATACATGATTTTATTGATTATAAAGGCTACTCAAAAGTTAACCTGCTCGGCAATTCATTAGGCGGACACGTTTCATTGGTTTATATGCAACACTACCCTGCAAAGGTTAATTCGGTTATACTTACCGGAAGTTCGGGGCTTTATGAAAATGCTTTTGGGGGTACGTTTCCACGCAGAGGTGATTACAATTTCATAAAAGAAAAAGTGGAACTTACTTTTTATGATCCTGCTACTGCCACCAAAGAATTAGTGGATGAAGTATTTGCAATTATTAAGGATAAGGAAAAAGTAATTCGTACGCTGGCGCTTGCCAAGTCTGCTATTCGCCATAATATGGCTGAAGAATTAAAGAACTTCAATGTTCCGTTTTGCCTGATATGGGGGCGAAACGATATTGTTACTCCTGCTGATGTAGCTGATGAATTTCATAAATTATTACCGCAATCTGATTTATTCTGGATTGATAAATGCGGGCATGCTGCGATGATGGAACGTCCGCAGGAGTTTAATGAGATAATGGATATGTGGCTGACGAAATTGTTCGGTCATTAAGCCCTAATTTCACTAATTTGCACTAATTCATTCGTGATAATTCGTGAAATTCGTGGCAATATTAATTTTTAGCTAAATAAAAAATGCTGATAAAAAGTGCGCGTTTTGCTGTCAGCAGTCCTGAAGTAAAAAATTGTCCGAAACCTGTTTTTCCTGAATACGCTTTTATAGGGCGTTCAAATGTTGGAAAATCTTCGCTGATTAATATGCTGGTGCAGCAAAAGGGCATGGCAAAAACTTCATCAACACCCGGAAAAACTCAGTTGATAAATCATTTTATGGTGAACGATAACTGGTATCTTGTTGACTTGCCTGGTTACGGTTATGCACGTGCCAGTAAAGCAAAATCAGAAGGGTTCGGACAAATGATTGCCGATTATATTTCGCAGCGCGAAAATTTGTTGAATGTTTTTGTATTGATTGATTCACGTTTGCCAATGCAGAAAGCAGACGAAAGTTTTTTCATGTGGCTGGGAGAAAATCATGTTCCGTTTTCCATTGTGTTTACCAAGGCTGATAAATCAGGCAGTTCAACACTTAATCAAAATCTGTTCGCATATAAAAAGAAGCTGATGGATTATTGGGAAGAGTTGCCTCCGATTTTTATTACTTCAGTTATAAACCAAACAGGACGCGAAGAATTGCTGGCGAATATTGAGGAAATGAATAAAGGGTTTAAAGCATATTAACAGAGTTTGCTTCGCCCTGCGAAAAGCGGGACTTGCAATGATGGAAATAAAAAAAGCCCAGCGCCAAAGGCACTGGGCTTTTCAATTCTACAAACTATACTATTTTGCAACCGTAGCCAAACTATCCGCAGGCGCAGCCTCAGCTACAGGAGCTTCTTCGGGCATACTTTCAACAAGTGCTTTAAGGTCGGCCAATCCTTTTTCAAATTCTTTTCCAACCATTCCGTCCATCATCAGCCCCATGTATTTTCCTATCGGGTTCAATCCGGTTTCCATATCCATACCCCACACAACTTTGGTTCCTTCACCTTCAGCCGTAAAATTAAATGATCCGGTAGCATCTCTGCCCTCGCCAAAGTTAAGTGCCGAAGCAATTTTTTCGTTCGCAACGCTCTCGGTTAAAATCTGTGAGCCGTTACCAACTTTCTCACTTTTCCATTCGTTCTTTGCGCCTACACCTGCTTCTGGTCCGCTAAAGGTATTCTGAATATTCGGGTCCATTTTCTGCCACGGGTCCCAAGGGCTCCACTTCTGAAGACTGTTTACTTCAGGAAAAATTTTTGCAGACGGAGCATTAATAACAATGCTGCGTTCAACATGCACCTTTGATGGAAGAACCAACGAAATAAGGCACACTAATACAATAATACCACCAATAACAAGTAATACTTTTTTTAACATAGGTTTAAATTTTTAGGTTAATAATTCAGTTTAGGAATAACGAAAGTATAAATTTTTATTAAAATGAAAAACAGATTTACTGTTAACTGGAAATATGTAGTTTTGAAAAATCATTTATGAAACAAATCTCTCTCTTGCTTCTTTTTTCTTGCTTCCTGCTTCTTCAGGTAAAAGCACAGGAAGTATTGCTGCATGAAGAAGTAACAGCCGATACCATTACCCCAACTATGGGACCTAACTACAAACATTTTCTGCATTCGTTTATTGGTTACGGAGCCATACTTGGCGGAACAGAAGGCGGACAAACGGCCATCCGTTATGGTAATTCAGGCGATGTTCTTTTAGGCTTGCGTTATAAATACCGTGTAAGTAATTTCTTTTCTTTTGGAACCGATGGCTACTACCATGCAGCCGTTTACAGCATCAGCCAGAAAGCCGGAAAAACCTTTCCCGATACAATTCTGAATGACAAGGAACGCCTTACTTTTCACAACCTGAGTATAGCGCCTTACCTGCGCTTTAACCTTGAACGGAAACGCGGAAACCGTGTAGGTAATTTCATTGACATTGGCGCCTATGGCGAATGGACATTGCGTCTTACCCAGTTCACTAAAAACAAATTACCTGACGGAAGAATTGTACGCACCAATACCAACGGACTTGATTATTTCAATTCCTTTAATTATGGCGCAATGGCACGGCTGGGCTTCAACCGCTGGATATTCTTTGCTTCGTGGCGGTTTTCAAATCTGTTTAAAGCTTCAAAGAATCTTCCTGAGTTGCCAAGGCTTACAGTTGGTGTGCAGGTAGGTTTTTATTAGCCTCTCATCATGCTGAACTTGTTTCAGCATCTCTCCAATTAAGACCCTGAAACAAGTTCAGGGTGACGAAACAGAACAATTACTTCTTCTGCTTATTATCCAAAGCAGCCTTAACAAACTTAACAAACAATGGATGCGGATTAGCAACCGTGCTCTTGTACTCAGGATGGTACTGAACACCAATGAACCACGGATGATTTTTCAGTTCAATCATCTCCACTAAGTTGTTATCCGGATTTATTCCTGAAGCCATCATTCCTGCTTTTTCAAAGTCTTTAATAAAAGTATTGTTGAACTCATAACGGTGGCGATGACGTTCACTGATATTCTCTTTCCCGTAAATGGAAAATGCTTTCGTTCCTTTCTTTATTTTGCAGGGATAAGCACCTAATCGCATCGTGCCACCTTTTGCAGTTATTTTTTTCTGCTCCTGCATCATATCAATCACCTTGTGCTTTGATTTCGGGTTCATTTCCGATGAGTGCGCATCTTTAAAACCTAATACATTTCGACCGAACTCAATCACCGCACATTGCATTCCCAAACAAATTCCAAGGAATGGAATATTATTTTCACGGGCATATTTTATGGCGGTAATTTTTCCTTCAATTCCTCTGTCGCCAAAACCGGGTGCAACTAAAATGCCTTTCAGTTTGCCTAATTTTTCTTCCACGTTTTCGTGAGTTATACTTTCAGAATGTATCCAGTCTAATTTCACTTTACATTCATTAGAAACTCCGGCATGTATAAATGCTTCGTTAATGGATTTGTAAGCATCTTTCAGCTCAATATATTTTCCTACCAAACCAATGCGAACTTCATGTGCAGGGTTTTTCAGTTTGTGAATAAAATCAATCCACTGTTTTAGGTCGGGTTCTTTTTTCTGAGGAAGATTTAATTTTGCCAGCGCAACTTTGTCCAATTCTTCCTTCAGCATCAGCAGCGGAACATCATAGATACTTTCGGCATCTAATGATTCAACAACTGCATTAATAGTTACGTTACAGAACAGCGCAATTTTTCTGCGCATGTCCTTAGGAATATGACGCTCAGAACGGCAAACCAATATGTCTGGTTGAATACCGAATTCCAATAATGATTTAACAGAGTGCTGTGTCGGCTTGGTTTTCAACTCACCGGCAGCAGCAAGGTAAGGCACTAAAGTCAGGTGAATATCAATCAGGTTTCCGTGACCCAATTCCCATTTCAGTTGACGCACTGCCTCAATGTAAGGCTGTGATTCAATGTCACCAACCGTTCCGCCAATTTCTGTGATTACAATATCAAACTTTCCGGTTTGTCCCAGCAATTTTATTCTGCGTTTTATCTCATCCGTAATGTGCGGAATTACCTGAACCGTTTTCCCGAGATAAGCGCCTTCACGCTCTTTATTAATAACGGTTTGATAAATTCTTCCGGTAGTAACATTATTGTCCTGTGAAGTGGGAACATTCAGAAAACGTTCGTAATGCCCAAGGTCAAGGTCAGTTTCCGCACCATCATTGGTAACGTAACATTCTCCATGCTCATAGGGATTCAGCGTTCCCGGGTCAACGTTAATGTAAGGGTCTAATTTCTGGATGGTTACTTTATAACCCCTTGCCTGCAACAACGTTGCGAGTGAAGCAGAGATAATACCTTTTCCTAACGAGGAGGTTACTCCGCCCGTAACGAAGATATATTTTGTGGATGACATAGAGGTTTGAAATGTTACGGGGTTCAAAATTACTAAAATAGTTAGGGGGATTTAGATAATAATTTAACGATTATGAAAAAGTGCAACGGTGTATACTAAAAAGATATACCTTTGCATTTAAATATAATCATATGAAAACACTCTCTTTAAAATTAGATGATGGCATTTTCGCTGATTCTGAAAAGATAACTTCAGAATTAAAGATTGCCCGTAACAGGTATATAAATGAAGCTGTTAAAATATATAATCTTTATAATAAGAAGCGATTACTTAAAAAGCAATTGCTTAAAGAATCAAAAGCCGTAAGAAAAGATTCAATGGAAGTATTGGCTGAATTTGAACGATTATTAGATGGAGATTAAACAATTTGATATTTGGCTCGCTGATTTAAATCCTGCTCGTGGAACAGAACCCGAAAAAACACGACCAGTTGTAATCGTTCAAACAGATTTGTTGAACAATGAACATCCTTCAACAATTATTTGTCCTGTTACCACAAATATTCAATCTGACGCGGAAGTTTTAAGAGTGCATCTTAAAAAGGGGCAATTAGATAAACTTAGTGATGTGCTTGTTGACCAGGTGAGAGCAATTGATAACCGAAGATTAGTAAAGAAAATTGGTCAATTGAATAAAGATCAACAGAAATTACTGAAAGAAAATCTTCGGGTTGTAATGGATTTGTAATTTCTTTCAAATCTAATTTAGTTGTGAGCGAAGACAAAGAAATTCATCTTAAAAACATCATCTCCACGCTGCCCGATAATCCGGGCGTGTACCGCTTTTCCAATGAAGAAGGAACTATTATTTATGTGGGCAAAGCCCGCAACCTGAAGAAAAGAGTTGCCAGTTATTTCAATCGCGAGCAATACGAAAACCGCAAGACATGGATAATGGTGAACAAGGTGGTGGACATCGGCTACACCGTTGTTGAAACTGAATTAGATGCATTGCTACTTGAAAATTCTCTCATCAAAAAATACCAGCCGCGCTATAATATCCGCCTCAAAGACGATAAAAGTTTTCCCTGGATTTGTATCCGTGATGAACATTTTCCGCGTGTGTATGCCATGCGTAATCCTGTGAAAGATGGCTCAACGTATTATGGTCCGTATGCAAACGTAAAAATGATGCATGCTGTGCTGGACCTGGCACGAAGACTTTATCCAATCAGAACCTGCAATCTGAATTTAACTCAGGAAAATATAAAAGCAAAAAAATTCAAAGTGTGTCTGGAATATCAAATCGGGAATTGCCTTGGTCCGTGTGAAGCATTGCAAAGCGAAGAAGAATACAATGAAAATCTGCAACAGGTAAAACACATTATCAAAGGAAATATCCGTTCAGTTTTGGAGCATCTTGAAACACAGATGAATGATTTTGCTGCGAAATTGGAATTTGAAAAAGCGCAAGTTATCAAGCACAAGCTTGATATGGTTGAGAAGTTCCGCGGCAAATCAACGGTTGTGAATCCCGCAATTGGCAAGGTGGATGTGTTCAGCATTATGAGTGATGAGAAAAATGCTTACGTGAATTTTATGCGTGTGGTTGATGGCGCCATTGTGCAAACGCACACGCTGGAACTGAATAAACGTTTAGATGAAAGTGATGAAGAATTATTGGCTTTTGCCATCGGTGAAATTTTTGAACTCTTCGGCAGCGAAATGAAAGAAGCGATAGTTCCGTTCTCTCCCGGCATTGATTTTCCCGGGGTTGATTTTTTTGTCCCACAACGCGGAGATAAAAAAAGTTTGCTTGACCTTTCCTTGCGAAATGCAAAATATTTTCGTCAGGATAAATTACGCATACAGGAAAAAATAAATCCGGAACGCCATACACAGCGCATCTTAGAGCAAATGAAAACAGATTTGCGGATGAAGGAATTACCCACGCATATTGAGTGTTTTGACAACTCTAACATACAAGGTGCGCACCCTGTTTCGGCAATGGTGGTTTTCAAAAATGCCAAGCCATCAAAAAAAGATTATCGTCATTTTAATATCCGTACAGTGGAAGGTCCTGATGATTTTGCTTCGATGGAAGAAGTGATTACAAGACGCTACACACGCATGCTGGAAGAAAATCAACCGATGCCCCAACTCATAATTATTGATGGCGGAAAAGGACAATTGAGTAGTGCGCTTGCAAGTCTTGAAAAATTAGGATTGCGCGGGAAAATTACCATCATAGGAATTGCAAAAAAATTAGAAGAAATTTATTTCCCGGGAGATTCATTGCCACTTTACATTGACAAAAAATCAGAAACACTTAAAGTAATTCAACATGCAAGGAACGAAGCACATCGCTTTGGAATAACGCATCACCGCAAGCGCAGAAGTAAAGCAACAGTAAGAACTGAACTGACAGAAATAATTGGCATCAGTAACATCACCGCACAAAAATTATTGAAAACTTTTGGCTCAGTTAAAAAACTAAAAGAAGTTTCGGAAGAAGAAATTTCAAACGTGATTGGAAAGGCAAAAGGAAAATTGGTAGCCGAGCATTTGTCACTTCGAGCGTAGTCGAGAAGTAAAACAACTGCAAATTTTATTAAGCCTTCTCGACTACGCTCGAAGTGACACGCTTGAAGGTTGCTTTGACAGATGTGAAAATCAATTCCACACCAAATCAGGAAAAGCCATCACTTTGCTTTCCACAAACATCAACTCATCAATTTTTACTTTCATGAATTTGAATAA
>CAMDBK010000129.1 GCA_945889235.1 Chitinophaga pinensis | reverse complement strand
CTCCAAAAATTTATCAATCGGGGTTTCAGCACCGTATTGTTTGCTGGGCCAATCACTCAATGAAAGCCCGTTCAATCGCTGCAACCAAATGAACTCAGCATCCCAGATATGGAAAACAGTTTTGCGGATGGAACTAAAGCTGCTCGGGATTTCTTTGTCAAGAATTGAATTATCCAATTCTAAAAGCAAATCAGCAATTCTTTTATTTGCCCACAAGTTATAGGAGGCGTACTTTACTAAAAGGTCATTCATAATTTATAAATTCAGAAGGTCAAAGGTGTAAAAATACTTTTAAAAAAAATTGTTTTCAACAACTGCCGATGCTCGAAAAATAATGTTTAATTTTCGTGTGAAATCTGTTTGAAACTTGTTAATTAATTGTTGATAACCCGCAAATGAAAACGACAGGCTTACCTACACTAAGAATTTTTGCTCCACAGTTTGAAAAATATAACATCGTACACACTTGTTGGCAAATTTAAACCTTCAAAAATAAAAAACGAGGTGCGATTTGCACCTATATTTGCACCATGGAAAAAATAGGAGATAAAATTAAAAACCTCAGGAAAACCAAGTCAACAGGGCAACTCCCTAGTATTGAACAGGGGAAATTGCCGCCACAGGCTATTGAATTGGAAGAGGCTGTATTAGGCGCACTGATGCTTGAAAAAGATGCACTTAGTGATGTTATTGACATACTAAAACCTGAAAGTTTTTACAAAGAAGAGAACCAAAGAATTTTTGCGGCAATACAAAAACTTTTCAACGAAACACAGCCCGTTGACATATTAACAGTTACGCAACAATTAAAGAAGACCGGTGAGCTTGAACTGGTTGGCGGTCCGTATTATATCACCCGCTTAACTAACCGTGTTGCCTCATCTGCCAACGCAGAATTTCATGCCCGTATTATTGCACAAAAATTTATTCAACGGGAGTTAATAAGAGTTTCAGGAGAAATATACAACGAAGCATTTGAAGACACTTCAGATGTTTTTGATTTGCTTGACAAGGCGGAGAGTAGCTTATTCGGAATAACAGAAGGAAACATACGCAAGAACTACGACAAAATGAGTTCACTGTTATATGAAGCAGTGAAGGAAATTGAAAAAGCAAAAAACAGTGACGGACATTTAACCGGTGTTCCTTCAGGTTTTACTGCTCTAGACCGTATTACTGCGGGCTGGCAGAAATCTGATCTGGTTATTATTGCTGCCCGTCCCGGTATGGGTAAAACTGCTTTTGTACTTTCAATGGCACGGAATATTGCCGTTGATTTTAAAAAGCCGATTGCTTTATTTTCATTAGAGATGTCATCCATTCAGTTGGTGAACAGACTAATCTCAAGCGAAACAGAATTACCTGCTGATAAACTAAGACGCGGGCAACTTGAGCAACATGAATGGCAACAATTGCAGACTAAAATTACTCCGCTTTCTGACGCACCCCTTTTTATTGATGACACTCCTGCCCTATCCATTTTTGAGTTGCGCGCAAAATGCCGCAGACTTAAAACACAACACGATGTACAGGCAATTATTATTGACTATCTCCAATTAATGCAATCAGGAACCGATAGTAAAAACGGAAACCGCGAACAGGAAATCAGCATGATTTCGCGCTCACTGAAAAGTATTGCAAAAGAGCTGGAAATCCCGGTTATCGCACTCTCTCAGTTAAGTCGTCAGGTGGAGACACGTACAGGAAATAAGCGTCCGCAACTTTCTGACTTACGTGAATCCGGTGCCATTGAGCAGGATGCAGACATTGTGCTTTTCCTTTACCGTCCTGAATATTACAAGCTGGAAGAATTTGAAGACGGAAGCCCCGCAAAAGGTCAGGGCGAAGTAATTATTGCTAAACACAGAAACGGAGCACTTGAAAATGTTCGTTTGAAATTCATTGACAGGCTAGCGAAATTCACCAACAACGATTATCAGGAAAACTTTGACCCGCAGGCAGGTATTTCAAACTCAACTGATTTTGTTGACAAAGGAACTATCAGCAAATCTTCGCGGATGAATAGTATTGAAGAGGATGACAACCTCTCACCTTTTTAGTTTTCACCACAGATTACGCAGATTTAATCTGTGAATCTGTGGCAAACTTTTTTACAATTTAAACTGTGACTAAGGTTTAATCCAATTTCTTTCCGAAATTTGCGTTATCATATTTATAAGATGAAACGCTTAGTATTTATTCTTGCTTTAACTTTTTTCGTTGGAAATTTGCGCGCTGCCTACATCCTTATTCCTATGGATGAATCGCAGCACGACCATTTGAAAGCCTACGGAATTGCTTACTGGGTGCTGACCAAAGATGTTGAGGTTGACTGGCTGCTCAACTACCGTGGCGGCAGTTTTATGATTAAGCAAAGTAAAACAATTGAAAACGAATGTGTTATTCGCGGTGTCAGTTATGATATAATTGCAGATGTGCAGTCAACCGCAATTTTGCAGGAAATTGCAGACCCCGAAGTAAACATGGATGTTGCAAAACTGGAAAAAGCTCCGAAGGTTGCAGTGTATTCACCAAAAAATAAACAACCCTGGGATGATGCGGTAACACTGGTTCTCAGCTATGCCGAAATTCCTTACGAAATTATTTATGATGATGAAATTCTTGAAGGGAAACTTCCGCTTTATGATTGGCTGCATTTACACCACGAAGATTTTACCGGACAATACGGTCGGTTTTACGCGCAGTATCAAAATGCACCGTGGTATCAGGAACAGGTTCGTTATTCCGAATCAAGTGCAAAGGCCCATGGTTTTAACAAAGTGTCAAAATTAAAATTAGCGGTTGCACAAAAAATAAAAGAGTTTACAGCAGGTGGTGGATTTCTTTTTACAATGTGTTCGGCAACGGATAGCTATGATATTGCAATGGCAGCACAGACTTTAGATGTTTGTGAAAGCATGTACGATGGTGACGGAACTACACCCGATTACAATAAAAAATTAGATTATTCTCAAACCTTTGCTTTCAAAGATTTCACACTTGAAACACGTCCACTGGAATACGAATTCTCAAATATTGATGCTACACGAACACGCATGGCTAAGGTGAGAAAGGAAACAGATTTTTTCACCTTGTTTGATTTCTCTGCAAAGTGGGATCCAATACCAACCATGCTTTGCCAGAATCATCAGCAAATAATCAAAGGTTTTATGGGACAAAGTACAGCGTTTAACAAACGGTTTATTAAATCAGAAGTACTGATTATGGGTGAAAGCAAAGCGCTGGATGAAGCCCGTTATATTCACGGAACTTACGGTAATGGCACCTGGACTTTTTATGGCGGACACGACCCCGAAGATTATCAGCACTTTGTTGGTGACCCACCAACAGATTTAGCACTTCACCCGAATTCACCGGGTTACAGGCTTATACTAAACAACATTCTTTTTCCTGCCGCGAAAAAGAAAAAACAAAAGACTTAAATTTGTAATCAGTCAAACAGCCGTAATCGGTAATCGGTGAGCAGCCCTAATCTGCCTTACCGATAACCGATAACCGATTACCTATTACCTTATATTACCCAAGAATATCTTTCCGTGCAGCTTCCATTTTTGAAGGAAGCTGGAAAGTAATAATGTGCCAGAACATTACAAAATCAGAACCCAAACTGTAGAGCGGATATTGAAATGTTGCCGGTTTGTTTTTCTCAAAAGCAAAATGACCTAACCATGCAAAGCCATATCCTGCAAGGGGAATAGCGGCAAAAAAACGCCAGTCCAACGTGTAAAGAAAAGTGGCGAAAAGCCCAATCACTATTCCTGTTCCAATAAAATGCAGCGTTCTGCAAACAGTGTCCTGATGCTCGGTAAGGTAGTAAGGATAAAACGCCCAAAAGGTTTTGTATTTTTTTTCGGTTGACATATTCTTTGAATTTTAGTGATTAATTCTTTTGTTATCTGACTTTGTTAAGCCTTCAAGTATTGAAGTTGTAATGGATAAAATTATACTGAAAAATAATGCTGACCAAAAACCATTGACATAAAATCCATCTACTAATTTACTGGCGAGCATAATGATTAACGCATTGATGACAAGCAGAAATAATCCTAATGTAAAAATGGTAAACGGTATTGTAAATAAAATCAAAAGCGGTTTTAGAAATGTATTAAGAAACGCCAGTACAATGGCAATCAGCAGTGCATTTGTAAAATTAGTAACATCAACTCCCGGCAAAAGCCATGAAACAAACATCACGGCAATTCCTGAAATCAGGAGTTTTAATAAAATCTGAGAGAGTGAATTATTTTTCATACAACTGCAAAAATAAAACATTTCAGCATCTTTGCGCCCGTTATGAAAAAAGCCTACCTGCAAATGCACATTGCCATATTCCTGTGGGGTTTCACCGGAATATTGGGCAGGCTGATAGAATTACAGGAAGGTTTGCTCGTTTGGTATCGCATGTTGATTACTACAATCGTACTATTTTTTCTAATTTATTTTAATGGTGAACTCAAAAAAATTCCCTGGAAAGATTTGAAAGGAATTGCATTTATCGGGGGGATTATGGCGGTACATTGGGTAACTTTTTACGGAGCAATAAAATATTCAAACATTTCAATTGCGCTCAGTTGTTTTTCTTCAACGGCCTTGTTTACTGCATTTATAGAGCCTTTCATGAACAAACGTAGAATCAGCAAAGCTGAAATTCTGTTCGGTGTAATTACCATCATTGGCATTTATCTTATTTTTCATTTTCAGAAGTTATATACCACAGGAATTATTTTAGCATTGTTCAGTTCGTTCTTGTGTTCTATTTTCACAATTAAGAATAAAGATTTTCTGGGAACTCACTCGCCCGGCAACCTCATGTTTTATCAATTGCTGAGCGGCTTTGCGGTGTTAACTATATTATTGCCTTTTTACCTTTGGGCTTTACCTGTTACAAAATATTTACCAAATACGAGTGATGTATTTTACCTTTTAATTTTTAGTTTGGTATGCACAGTTTATGCACTTCGCCTTTCCTACAAAGCACTGAAAGTAGTTACTCCGTTTACCATGAATCTTTCGGTAAATCTTGAACCTGTTTACGGAATTATTCTTGCTTTTATTGTGTTTAAAGAACAGAACGATTTAAATGCAGGATTTTTTGCTGGAACTTCACTGATAATATTTTCAGTGGTTGTGCATTCGCTTTACAGATTCAGTTTGGCGAGGAAGTAAAAACTTAGATTAACAGTTGAAAATGTTTTAAGTTTGGGGATGCGAAAAATTTTAATCGTGATGGTTCTATTGAACTTGGTTAAGCATTGGGAGGTAGCGTGCGGGCAGGTAACAGTAACACCCGACCCTATACCGGAAGATATTGCCAGTTTCCTTTCTGGTCCTAATGTAATTATTTCTAACCTTGAAATTAATTGTCATGATACTGCCTATGGTTTCATAGATGCACCATGGAATAATATATTTCAAGGGCAAGGATTTGCCATGACCAGTGGTAGTGTCTTTAATATACCTGGACCAAATAATGAAACAGGTGCAGGTCTTAATTTGAATTTATTTGGTGATGATGATTTAGATCAGGCGATAGCAAGTGATTTATTTTTTGGGACATATGACCCTTGCATCATTGAATTTGACTGTATTAGTTATCAAGATACTTTATTCTTTAATTATGTATTCGGTTCAGAAGAATATCTTGATGATTTTGTCAACACAGAAAGCAATGATGGGTTTGCAGTATTTATAAGTGGTTCTGGAATAAATGGGATTTTCAGTGACAGCGCTTCTAATTTTGCCTTAATTCCAGGGACAAATTTACCTATATGTGTAGCAAATCTTAACTCTACAGAAAATAATTGGCTGTATGTTTATAATAAGTTACATCTCTTTTATGGCATTGATTTTCAATATGATGGACTCTCAATATTAATGAAAGGATTTGTTCCATTGGTTGCTGGTGAAAGTTACCATGTAAAAATTGTAGTTGCAGATGTTCGTGACGGGATATTTGATTCTGGTGTATTATTTCCTCATGGCGCTTTTAGAACTACTGAATTTGATAATGTTGGTATTAATAATTATGAAAAAAATAAATTTAATCTCTATCCAAACCCTACAACAACAACCCTCACCCTAAGTACAGAATTGACAATTAAAAACGGACAACTAAAAATTATAAATGTACAGGGACAGTTGATTTACCAATTGCCAAATTGTCAAATTAACAAATTAACTATAGACGTCAGTCAACTACCCACAGGTCTCTACTACCTTATTCTGCAAAGCGATGAAGGGGTGGTAACAAAAAAATTTGAGATTCTAAGATAAATCTACTCAACTTCAACCGGAAAAGACATCAACAGATTTTTAGTAACCGCTTTTCCGTTAATAGTTCCGGGCGCAAATTTCAGTTCTTTTAAAATGCTGATAATGCTTTGGTCAATGCCGTAACCAACTTCGGTTACTACTGAAAAATTACTGAGCGTACTATCGGGATTTACATCAAAGTTAATCATTGATTCGCCTTTTGCTTTATGGGTTACAGCGTCTTTAGAGTATTCCAGTTTATTAAAAACATATTCATACATAGCCATTTCACCGGCAGGATAAAACGGGTCGCTGTCTGCTTTTACTTTTATATTTTTATTGTAATCGTAGTTCTCTGATTTTTGTGCAAATGCAAAGGCAGGAAAGAAAAGCAAGAGAAAGAAGAAATATTTCATTGTGTTTTTATTATTGGTTTATGTAACTTCGAGCGTAGTCGAGAAGCCTTATATTTATTAAACCCGTCAACTACGATCGGGGTGACAAACAAACTATTATCAAACTATTTTCAGTTTAGCAAACTTAAGCAAAAGTTGCTTCTGCCCCACTCCTTCAAAAAACACGGTAGCTTTTTTATTAGGCAACATTCCTTCAACATTCAACACTTTTCCTATTCCAAATTTCTCGTGCTCTACCTGCATTCCCGATTGCAATTTCATAATTGCTTCGGCATCATCTGCTGTGAAAGCAGCAGATGATGCTTTATTTACATTCACTAAATTCTTTGGAACAACAGGTGGTGTATAGCTTGGTTTGGGTGCAGCAGGCTTTGATTTATATTGGTTATAACCATTCCCGTTTCCGTTACTTGGCCTGCGGAAATTTTCCCAGTCAAGGTCGTTGTATTGATGGTCGTTAGCTGGTTTTGGCGCTTTTCTGTCAAAACCTTCAAATTCTAAATACTGTGAATCTATTTCCTCCAGAAAACGTGAAGGCTCACAATTGGTAAGGTTTCCCCAGCGATAGCGTGAAGTGGAATACGTGAGAAACGCTTGCTTTTCTGCGCGCGTTAATGCTACATAAAACAATCTGCGCTCTTCTTCCAAATCAGTGCGTGAGTTGAGTGAAAGTTGAGAAGGAAAAAGATTTTCTTCCAAACCAACAACGTACACAAACGGAAATTCCAGCCCCTTCGCACTGTGAATGGTCATCAGTGAAACAGTATCTAAATTGTCTTTATCTTTTTCATCTGCATCGGTAAGCAGAGCAATGTCCTGTGTAAATTCATCCAGGGTGCGCAAACGCTGCACCGCTTCACCGTTTTCATCCGGTGCTTCCGTTTCAGCAAACTCACGTATACCATTCATCAACTCCTGAATATTTTCGGTGCGGCTCACGCCTTCAGGCGTTTTGTCTTCGCTCAGGTCGCGCAGGATGCCGGAAGTCATGGCAATTCGCTCTGCCAATTCATACGCGCTTTTGGTTTTCAGTTCTAAATTAAAACTGCGAATCATCGTTACAAAGGAATCAATTTTAGAAGCAGTTCCTCCGCTCACAATCGCGTTAAGAAGTATCGGATTTTCCAGAATTTCCCAAATGCGTTTGCCTTGTTCGGTTGCTGCAATAATTATTTTTTCAACTGTTGTTTGTCCAATACCGCGCATAGGATAATTGATTACGCGCTTAAGGGCTTCTTCATCATTTGAATTAATGGCAAGACGAAAATAGGCGAGTAAATCTTTTATCTCTTTGCGTTTAT
>CAMDBK010000128.1 GCA_945889235.1 Chitinophaga pinensis | reverse complement strand
ATTTCTCCTGTTCGCCTGTCATATCATACGCTCCCGACATAGGTGATGATGCTGTAACCTGAAAACGCGGGTCGTTCAATTCCTGTAAATATTTATGCGCGGCTAATGAGGAATGTCCGCCTTGCGAATAGCCGGTAAGAAATAATTGTCCGTTGTGTTTTACATTCAGTTTTTTGTTCAGTTCATCAATGGCATACAACATATAAATAAAAGCATGCGCCTCGCTCCATGCATGTTGATACAAATGTTTTCCTTCGCCTTTTCCTATTCCGTAATAATCGGGATACATGGCAGCATAGCCATCTGTAGCGTGTGCAAGACAAATGAATTGTTGTGAATCGCCATCTGAAATATCTCTGCCCTTTTGTATTTGAGTACCATGCCCGAACATCATGTAAGGAACTGCTTTATCTGTTTTAGGAACAAAATAAATTCCTGAGGCGTTGCGCCAGGTTCCATCCACCCATTTTACACGGTAAATGATTTCATAAATATCAACACCATTGTGAACAGGCAATGCAATTTTGGGAACTTTTTTGTCTTTCCACATTGCATTCAGCGTTTGCTTTGTATGCGATTTTACAAGGTTGTAACTAACTAAATAAGGTGCATCAGGGTCAGGATTAAGACTGAATGATTCGATTGAAAACAACAGCGCGATGAGCGAAAAAAGATATTTCATGATATTAAGGGATTGGAAATGAGAGTGCAAAGATATTGTGAATAAGCGTTGATTCCGCCATTTCGCGTAAATGTTTTTACTTTCGCATGCATGGATTGGAAAGCGGCTATCAGCGGATTTAAGAATTACCTGAAACTGGAACGCTCTATGTCGCCCAATACCGTGGAAAGTTATGTGCGCGATGTTACCCAACTTTATGGTTTCGGTGAAACAAAAGGATGGGAACTTCCTCCCGAAAAAATAACGCTGAAACAACTGCGTGAATTTATTGGTGAGATAAATGACATAGGAATGAGCGCCACCAGTCAGGCACGTATTATCTCGGGCATGAAAGCGTTTTATAAATACCTGCTGATTGAAGATATTGTAAAAGATAATCCAACTGAGTTACTTGAATCACCAAAAACCGGGCGCAAACTACCGGACACATTAAACATTCAGGAAATAGAATTGCTGATTAACACCATTGATTTAAGCAAACCCGAAGGCGAACGTAACAAAGCCATGCTGGAAGTTTTGTATGGTTCAGGTTTACGCGTTTCGGAATTGGTGAATTTGAAAATAAGTTCCATTCATTTTGATATTGGTTTTATCCGCGTACTCGGAAAGGGAAATAAGGAAAGGCTTGTTCCGCTGGGCGGCATGGCGGCCAAGCAGGTAAAAACATATATGGAAAATGTGCGTTGCCATATTCAGATAAAGAAAGGAAACGAAGACATTCTTTTTATAAACAAACGCGGAACAAAATTTTCTCGCGTTTATGTTTTTCTGTTTCTGAAAGCACTGGCAGAAAAAGCGGGAATAAAAAAGAGTATCAGTCCGCATACATTACGTCATTCGTTTGCAACGCACCTGGTTGAAGGTGGTGCAGATTTACGTGCGGTACAGGAAATGCTGGGACACGAAAGTATTACCACTACTGAGATTTATACGCATCTCGACCGCAGTTATTTGAGGGATGCGATTATACAGTTTCATCCGCGTTCGAAATAATAAACATAAATTCATTGTTTGCGTTCAACAACAAATAGTATGATTTTCAGAATTAGGTTAACAACACTTTTATTTCTTGCTTCGTTTTTTGCCTATGCGCAGGAAAAAAATGTTGTTGTTATTGGTGATGATTTTAAAAGCTGTCAATCCATTGCAAAAAGTGCATGGATTCTGGAAGATAAATCACACAAAATCACGTTTGATGAACTAAAAAATCATCCTGCTGAATTTTCCTTTTCGCCCGTAACGCTTGATAATACCAATCTGCAATTTACCACTTCTAATTATTGGGTAAAGTTTACTATCCGTTATGAAGGCAGTGAAGTAAAAGAGTTTTTTATACGTGCTGCACGGCCAATTACTAATCTTGTACAACTCTACATTCCCGATACCAATGGAGTTTACAGCGTAAAGAAATCAGGTGACGGAATTCCGTTTGCTGAAAAAGATATACCTCATCGCAACAGTGTCTTTCAGATTAAATTATATCCCGGAAGTGAAAATGAGTTTTACCTGTTGCTGGGCAGTGATGGCGAAGTAATTAATCTGCCCCTTGAAATCAGTACAACACAACGATTTCGTGAACGTGATTATTCAGAACAATATTTTCTGGGAATTTATTACGGCATGTTATTGTTTGTGTTCCTGCTCTACTTCTATTTCTTTTGGGTATTACGGAAACATGTATTTTTCTATTATGTATTTTATGTGTTAAGTATTGCGTTGCTGCAATTTTCTCTTGACGGACTTTCAGCACAATACTTTTTTCCTAATAATCCCTGGATGGCAAGCCATATTGTGCTTTTCAGCGCCAGCATGACTTTGTTTTTTGTTACTAAATACGCCAAAGATTTTTTGGAAACAATAACTCATTTTCCAAAACTCACTACCTACGTTTACAACACCATTATCATTCTTGCCTTTCTGTTTTTTGTCATGGGCATGTTCAATGGATTTATTTATGAATTGGTGTTTCCGCTGGTAAATATTTTAGGTCTCGTAGCAACGCTGCTAATACTATACACCGTTTACTTAAGACATAAAAAAGGTGCACCTGTAACACCGCTGTTTACTATTGCATTTGTGTTTCTAACAATTGGTGCATTTACTTTTATTCTCAATAATCTTAGTTTAATTCCCAACAATTTTATAACCGAAAATGGATTGAAACTAGGTAACGGTATGGAAGTTATTTTTCTTTCGTTCTCTATGGTAAAACGCTACCGTGAGTTGCAGGAAGAAAAAGAAAAGGCACAGGCCGAAACACTATTGCAATTGCAGGAAATGAACCGCATGACTGACCAGATAAATGTTCAGTTAGAGATACAGGTAAAAGAACGCACTGCAGAAATTTCGGCTCAAAAAGAAATTATTGAAACCAAAAATAAAGACATAACCGACAGTATTATTTATACCCGCAGAATTCAGGATGCAGTACTGGCAGCGCCCGGTTCGTTAACCACTCATTTTCCTGAATCATTTATTTATTATCACCCGAAAGATATTGTAAGTGGTGATTTTTATTGGTTCACAAAACGCAACGATAAAATAATTGTGGCCTCTGCAGATTGCACAGGACATGGTGTTCCCGGAGCGTTTATGGCAATGCTTGGCAGTACGTTATTAAATGAAATTGTGGTGGATAAAGGTGTTACGCAACCCAGCGAAATTCTTGATTCATTACGCAACGGAATTATCACTTCACTTAAACAAGGCAATACCAGCAGTGATACAAAAGATGGAATGGATATTGCGCTTATCAGTTATGATAAAGCTACTTCGGTTATTGAATATGCCGGTGCAAAAAATCCATTGTATATTATTCGTAACAATGAGTTGATTGAAATAAAGGCAGACCGTTTTCCGGTTGGTGTTTACAGTAAAGAAGAGTTACAGCCTTTTGCTAATCACACAGAAAAAATTCAGAAGAATGATTGCATTTATATTTTTACTGATGGCTTTGCCGACCAGTTTGGCGGTGCAGATGGTAAGAAATTTAAATACAGTCAGCTAAGAGATTTACTTTTCAAAATCCATATGCTTGAAATGAAAGACCAGAAAACTGCTTTGATAAATACTTTCGAAAGCTGGAAAGGTAAACTGGAACAGGTAGATGATGTGCTGATAATCGGAATCAGGCTGTAGTCTGATTACATTCCTCCAACAGAAATATAAGTTTCGTCAGGTGTAATGCTCAGCACCGGAATTTGCGAATGGTTTACCACTTGCTGTGCATAAGGTCCCATGATGTAACCGGTAACACTTTCATCCTGTTCGGTCATCATTATAATTAAATCAGCATTCACATCGTTGGCATATTTCATGGTCAGCTTTGCAATGTTGCTTCCAACTAAGGTTTTATTTTTTCTTGGAATATTTTGTTGTTCCAGGTATTCATTTACCTGTTTCAGCATTACATCAAATTTGTGTCGGTTAGCAGAATCGTCTTCCGTTATTAATGCTATCACATGAATTACCGAACCGTAACGTTTGGCAAATTCAACAGCGTGTTTTACTTTCTGGCGTGATGCATGTGAATCATCAATCGGCAAAACAATATTCTGAAAACCTTTTCGTGCTGCGTTTTTCTGAACGGTAAGCACTGGGCAGGAAGCCTGCGTAACTACTTTATAAGAATTACTTCCCATAAAAAATTCTTCAAAGCCCGAAACCCCGTGTGTTCCCATTACAATAATATCGGCTTTTATTTTGTCGGCAGTTTCTACAATCTGAGAAGTGATGTTACCTGATTCTACCAGAACTTCAGGTTTGTAAATTCCATGTTCAGCATGAACGGATGTTGCCAGTTCATCCAGTTTATCATGCGCCAGTTTTTTTATTTTATCAGTAAGAGACATCATTTCGCTTATCTCAAACTGATAACTTGTCGGCTCAATAACGTGAACAAAAAATAATTTAGCGTTAAAGATTTTTGCCATAAAAATGGCGTGATCCAATGCCTGCTGAGAGGTTTCAGAAAAATCTACTGGTGTAAGAATTTGTTTGATAGTATAACTCATAGCTTTTTGTTTTGCAGCTAAGATACTACAAAAAAAACAAGAAGGCTACTGAACGGAACTGATATAAATCAGTAAGGTGTAAAAACCGTTGTGTCCTTTGAAGGCTGCGGAATAATACTCAACACAGGCATATCGCTGTGGTTAATAATTTCCTGAGCAGATGAACCAATAAAATATTCGGTATAATCTGTTTCCTGCTGAGTCATTATAATAATCAAATCACCTTTTGCTTTGTTCGCATAATCAATAATTACTTCAGCCAGTGATTCGTTGCCTTTTGTGCTTTTAATAATTTCTGCACTGCATTCAACACCCGACTTTTCAATAAATTTTTTCACCTGGTCAAGCTGGCGGGTAAGGCGGTTTACAATAAACTCATCACTGGTAAATAATACCGAAACAACACGGATAGTAGAACCAAAACGTTTTGCAAATTCAATTGCTTTAACTACTTTTTCTTTGGTTTCTTTGGTAAGGTCAAGCGGAAGAATAATATTCTGGCACCCTTTGCGATGATGTTGTCCCTTGATAGTAATAACTGGAATATTAGAACTGCGAACTACACGCAATGCATTAGAACCGATAAAGCGTTTCATTCCGCTTTCCGATCCGCTGGTTCCCATTACAATAAATGTTGCTTTTAGTTCTTCTGCCGTTTCAACAATTTCGTCATATACTTTTCCTTTCTTCAAAACGGATGACATAGCAACACCGGTTTTTTTCACTTGCTCAGCAACAAAGTCTTTTAACTGAACTTCAAGCGCAGAAGTAAATTCATCCATGTGCTTGGAAGTAAAGAATGTTGAAACACCAGAGGTTTCAGCCACTTTCAATATGGTTATTTCTGCATTAAACACTTTGGCTAAATTTGAAGCCTGTTCAAGTGCAATCAGCGATTGGGGTGAGTAATCAACCGGAACTAATATTTTGTTGTGCTCGCTCATGTTTTTAATTAGCTTTGGATTTCGAGGCGCGAATTTAATACAATAACCAAAACAATGAACAAAATACAAGAGACAGAACTAATTTTAAATCCTGACGGAAGTGTTTATCACCTCCACCTTCATCCTGAAAATATTGCTGAAACTATTATTGTAGTTGGTGATCAGGAAAGGGTTGCCGCTATATCAAACCGTTTTGATGCCATTGAATTTAAAGTTCAAAACCGTGAATTTGTTACACATACAGGAAGAGTAGGCGGTAAAAGAATAACAGCCCTTTCCACCGGAATTGGAACCGATAATATTGATATTGTTTTGAACGAACTGGATGCGGCTGTAAACATTGATTTGAAAGAAAGAGTTCCAAAAAAAGAACACACATCCTTAAACATTATCCGCATCGGAACCTCGGGTTCGCTGCAGGCCGATGTTCCGGTTGATGGGTTTCTGCTTTCCACACACGGTCTGGGTTTTGACGGGCTGATGAATTTTTATGATGTTGAAAAAACAAAGGAAAGTGAAGAATTAGTGGATGCGTTTATTACTCACACCGCTTGGAAAAACAATCTTGCGCGACCTTATCTTTTTGCGGGTTCGTCAAAACTTATCAGCAAACTTGAAGAAGGAATGTATAAAGGAATTACCGCTACAGCGCCCGGATTTTATGCGCCACAGGGAAGGGAACTAAGACTGAATGCTTCCATGAAAAACCTGAACGAAAAACTTACTTCCTTTAGTTTCAACGGGCAGCGGATTACTAATTTTGAAATGGAAACTTCTGCGCTTTTTGGTTTAGGTTCAGCATTGGGACATCAGTGCGCAACGGTGTGTGCAATTATCGGAAACCGCGTTACCATGCAGTTCAGCAAAAATTATAAAAAAGCAGTTGACAAATTAATTGATACAGTGCTTGAAAGAGTATAATTAGTGTGCATGCACTCCTTCATTGAGCCTGATGCGATGATAGACTTTTTGACCAAGAACAAAAAGTAGAATACTGATAAAAATAACACTAACGCTTTGAAGAGCAATGGTTGTAAATTTTTCACGCATCTGTGCAGTTTCGTGCTCTTCCTGTATTTCGGTTTTTTGTTTCCAGCGCAAGACTTGCATAGCACTAAATTTACGAGCCAAACTATCTTTTACCATTGTTGTAGAATCACGGTACATCTCAGCAATATCTGCTCTGCCTTGCCGCTCATTCAATTTACTGAAAAGAGGATAAATACTTTTCAAACGCGGATATTCTCCGGTTTGTTTTACCCATTGACGAGCCTGTTGCGCCTGCTGAGTTGCAAGTTTAATATTTCCTTTTAACAGGTTAAGCTCAGCAAGTGTAATCAGACTTCCGCTCGCGCATCCCCAATCTTGGCGGTTTACACTTAGCCTAAGATCTTTTTGAAGTAACACAGCTGCTGTATCGTACTTCCCGCGCAGAAAATAATTATACCCCAGATTACCTGCTGTAATTCCATCCCAGGCATCATTACCAACGGTAACTGCAATAGCATTGGCACGAAGAAAAAAATAATCTGACGAATCTAATTTGCTTGTTTTCTGATAACACAATCCCACTGTATTGGTTGCCTGTAAAGTATAATAGAGCGATTGCCCGAAAATATCAGTATTGTACGCCTCGGTCATGTACCTTATGGTTTGGTTGTAATCTTTGAAGAACCAATACTTGTCGCCCAAATTATATACAGACTTTTGCTTTGCGGGATATTCTTCCACACTCAGGTTTTTTATAATAGCGTATTCGGCCTCATAATATTCAAAAGCCTTTTCATAATTCAGTTCGGTATTCCAGTAATAATCACCTGCCAGATTATTTACCCGGGCAAGAAAAACTGTATTGTTTTCATTTGCTGCAAAATGAAATAAATTCTTCAGCATGTTAACGCATTTAACAGAGTCAACACTTTTATGATGCATAAAATAATTCAGTTGCAGAAGTTCTGCTTCCATCTCCAACTCTCTGTCATTGTTTTCTCTGCCGAGTTTTTTTATTTCATTTATACGTCTGAAAAAAGTGAGTGCATCTTCATGCGGAAGGTACTTTTCACATATAAGATCGATATAAAAATAACGCTGCCCGAAAGTTTTGCCCACCAACATATCTGGCGGAAAAGAAGAAAGAGCAAAAACTGAAGTCTTTGTAAAAAGAAGTAAAACAAAATAAAGTAAAAACCTTTTCATTGTAAAACGTGTGTGTAAATTCCGCGCAAACTGACCCCACTTTTTCACTTGATACTGACCCCTCATTTTGGTCCACCATTTTTAGTTAGATCTAAAACTGTTTTTACCATTGTTTGACAAAGTTAGTTTTTATAATTTTCTAAGTTAATTTCTTCTTCATTT
>CAMDBK010000127.1 GCA_945889235.1 Chitinophaga pinensis | reverse complement strand
TATAAAACTGTTCTTCCACCGAAACGCTCCACAACACACTGATAATAGGTGATTGCGTAAAACCATGTTCAATCAGATAAAAATTACCGATGAAAAAAATGAAATAAAGTGGATTGGCAGTTTCTTCAAAAGGCTCATTCAGCCAGTGTTTTATAAGCGGAACTAAAATAAAGCCAATTGCAAGTGTGAGAAAATAAAGCGGCCAAATTCGCAGAGCGCGCCTCATGTAATACATCAACGGACGAAAATTCCCGCTGTTTTTCCGCTCTTCTAAAATTACCCAGGTATTGATATAGCTTGATAGCACAAAGGCGAAACTGAATCCTGTTTTCCCGAAAATATATATGTAATGCTTTACCCATCCGTAAATTTCATCCTGTTTCAGGATTTCACTTTCGGTGTCTAATGCATGACCGAAAAAGATGAAGAAAAACGACACGAAACGCAGCGCATCCAGATTTTCGAAGTATCGTTTTTTGTCTTCCACCGCAACCAAAGTAAAAATATTTTTTTCAGCCTGCACAATAATAAATCAAAACCTGCGTTTTGGATTTTGACGCTTTGAAAATAAATCTCTAAATTCACACTCTATTTAAATGTTATGACACTTAAATTCCGTTCAACCCTCCTCGCAATTTCTTTATCAATAGTTTTTCTGCCTGCTTTTGCACAGGCTCCCAAATACAGTAATGAGTTTCTGGCCATTGGTGTTGGCGGTCGCGCTCTCGGTATGTCGGGTGCATATATTGCACAAAGCAATGATGTAACTTCAGGATACTGGAATCCTGCGGGGCTTTCGCAAATAAAAAATAATTTTCAGGTAGGACTGATGCACAGCGAGTATTTTGCAGGAATAGCGAAGTACGATTACCTGGGTGTAGCTGCTAAAATCAATCCTGAGAGCACACTGGGCTTTAGTGTTATTCGCTTTGGTGTTGATGATATTCCAAACACAACACAGTTGATTGACAACAACGGACAAATTAATTACGATCGTATTAAATCCTTTACTGCTGCTGATTATGCGTTTCTGATTTCGTATGCTCGGAAATCAAAAATAGAAGGACTCAGTTACGGAGCAAATGCAAAAATTATTTACCGCAAAGTGGGTGATTTTGCAAAAGCGTTTGGTTTTGGTTTAGATGTTGGAGCACAATACCAGCGCGGAACCTGGAAGTTTGCTGCTATGGGGCGTGACATTACTTCTACCTTCAATGCATGGAGCTATAGTCTTGATGAAACCACCAAACAGGTTTTTCTGCAAACAGGAAATGAAATACCTTCCAATTCACTGGAAGTTACGTTGCCAAAATTGATTCTTGGTGTTGGAAAACAATTTACTATTTACAAGAAATTTACTACTTATGTTGAAACCAATCTTGATTTTACTTTTGACGGAAGACGCAACGTTGCCATTGGTGGTGACCCGATAAGTATTGACCCGAAGTTCGGTCTGCAACTGGCTTATTCTGATTTTATATTTATACGCGGTGGTGTTGGAAACATTCAGCAGGTGCTGGATATTGATGGCAAAAAAGTAACAACTATACAACCTAATATTGGTGTGGGTGTCAGAATTAAAAACTTTACAATTGATTACGCGTTGGCTAATGTGGGACAAAGTGTTGGATTACTTTCAAATGTGTTTTCTCTGAGATTTGATTTCACGAAAAAGGAAAAATAAATGAGGGGACTTTTACGTAAGAAAAGAAGTTTTCACCGCAAAGACGCAAAGACGCAAAGTTTTTGTGGTTACTATTTCTCTTCGCCTCTTCGCCTTTGCGGTGTTCTTTTGATTTTTGCTTTAACTCCTCTTGCTGCATTTTCGCAGTATACCAATTCATGGATTAATTACAGCCAGCCTTATTATAAATTCCCGATTTTACAGGATGGCATTTACCGTATTACGTATGATGCCCTTGTAAACAGCGGAATTCCTGTAAGTGATTTTGCTAACAATCCTGAAAATATTCAGATGTTCGGGCGGGGAAAAGAACTTTACATTTATGTGGTTGATGGTGGTGATGGCAGTTTTGACACGGGCGATTATGTTGAATTTTATGCACAGCGCAACGATGGTTATTTTGACAGGGAAGCTTATGATTCTCCCGTAAGCCATGGAAATCCATATTACAGTTTGTTTAACGACACCGCTTTTTATTTTTTTTCATGGGGCTCTGCAGGTTTAAGATTTCAGAATAGTACCGATATTGATATTACAGGCATTACACCGGCTGATTACTTTTATAAAGAGAATACAGTTTATTATATGAATGGTTCAGATAATCTTATACAGGGTATAAATTATTTCGGAGGACAACGATATAGTATTATAGATTACTCAACCAGCCCTGAATATACAGCAGGTGAAGGGTACTTTTCTACAGCATTTGGCGTAGGCGGTTATAATGTATCACCCATTAATACACCCTCGGTTTATTACGGAGGACCACTGTCTTCCGTGAGAGCAAATCTGATTGGAATTTCAGATGGGGATCACCATATGCGTATAGGTATTTACACCTATTATACTGATACAACTTTCAGTGGATATAACGTAAAACGATATAATATTTCCTTTCCTACAACCGGTAATGTTAATGTGCTTAATAATAATATAACCAATGTAGGGTTTTCACATTATGACCCCAACCCTTCAAGTTCAACAGCAGCGGTAGCCTACGTTACGCTAAGGTATCCGCATACTATGAATCTTAATAATGTTACCTCTTATTCAAAAATGTTTGTTCTTGATAATACCAATCAATTTCAAAGTAAAACATTGCTTAATCTAATCGGTTTTAATCTTCAAGGCACAACAGGAAGATTATACGATCTTTCAAATCACAGAAGAATTACTTTGTTTCCTAATGGAGGAGCAAATTCAGCACTGGTTCCTGATGACGGAAATGAACAGTATAAAGAATGTTACCTCACCACTGATGCACAGATTGCTGCCAATAATATATCTGTCTTAAAACCTTGCGGAACCAATGGTGATGGTTATTTTCTTGATATTACCAATTACATTATTCCTCCAAATTTTTACATTATTACGCATAAAAGCCTTTGGTCAGAGGGTCAGAACTACAAACTCTACAGAAGTCAGAGCGGATATAATGCTGAGTTATTTGATATTGACGAGCTATATGACCAGTTTGCGCATGGCATCCGTAAAAATCCAATGGCAATCCGCCACTTTGCTGATTATGCCTATCATAACTGGGGACCCGACAGCACCCAGCATTTGTTGCTTTACGGTAAAGGGATTTATCCACATCAATGCAGGAATAATGCAAGCAATTATGCAAATTGTCTTATTCCAACATTTGGTTATCCACCCTGCGATATGTTGATAACAGCTGGATTAGGAGGAAATTTATATGAACCTGCTATTCCCGTTGGAAGAGTTGCTGCACGCACACCTGATCAGGCGCAGCATTATTTAGATAAAGTAGTAGAATACGAAGGAGTTGAACCTGCTGAGTGGCGTAAACGCGTATTGCATTTTTGCGGAGGAGCTGACGGCCCTCAAAATGATTTGCTTTGTTATTATCTGGATGTATTTAAAGAAATAATTGAAGATTCGTTGTATGGAGGTTATGTTCAGAAATTTATGAAAAGCAGTTCGTTGCCAATTGATATATCAGTTGCTGACTCAGTAAGAGACTTAATAAATAACGGTGTTTCTTTAATGACCTTTTTCGGGCATGCTTCGGGTGGCGGGTTTGACGTAAATCTTGATAATGTTGAAACGTATAATAATGAATCACGGTATCCCTTTATTTTTGGAAACTCATGCCTTTCAGGTGATATACATAACGTGCCGGGTTTAAGTTTAAGTATGAGTGAACCGTGGGTGCTTACAGACAGTAAAGGAGCAATTGGTTTTTTAGCCTCTTCCGGTATAGGTCTTACAAGCGCATTGGCAATTTATGGTGATAGCCTTTATTCAAATCTTTCATACAAACGTTACCACTACACCATTGGAAATGTGATGAAACAAACGGTAGCAGATATTCAGGCTCCGGGAAATTATCTTCTCAATTTCACAGCCATGCAAAATACATTGCATGGTGACCCGGGTATAAAAATAAATACTCAGCCCCTTCCCGATCTTGCAATTTCTGAACCTAATGTTTATTTTACTAACCCAGATGCATGTTGTACACCTATTAACCTTACCACTGAACTAGACTCGTTTGATGTGAATATCATTATCAATAATTTTGGACGAACATACGGTGACACGCTGACTTTATATGTTGCCCGAACTTTTCCGGGAAACATTTCAGGAGGATTTGTAGCTAAAAGATTTGCCCCCGTATTTTTTAAAGATACCGTATCTGTGCGTTTTGCGCTTAACCAAATATATGGTATTGGAATTAATCAGCTTTACATCCATGTTGATGACGGACCTTCTCCTGTAATTGATGAATTATCGGAGCAGAATAATTTTATCAATAACATGAATTTTGTGGTGCAATCACCTGATATTATTCCGGTTTATCCTTACAAATTTGCCATTATGGGTGAGCAGGGCATTACGCTGAAAGCCTCAACAGGCGACCCTTTTGCAGCAAGCAAAACATATCGGCTGGAATTAGATACCACTGACAGGTTTAATAGTCCTTCACTTCAGTACACTACCATTACGCAGGGCGGGGGAGTGGTAAACTGGACTCCAACACTGCTTGCCAATATGCCAGACAGTACTGTTTATTTCTGGCGCGCTTCATTAGACCCAACTATATATCCCACAACTTACCGCTGGCGCGAAAGTTCTTTCCAATACATAACCGGAAAATACGGATGGGGACAAGCCCATTTTTTTCAATTTAAACCAAGTGATACAACAGGTTATGAAGGCAATAATTATAGTTTTATGCAACATAACCGACCTTTTAGAAAATTTGATTTTGTTAATACCCCCAAGACTGTTTCGGCTCATAATATTGGGCACCCCTCTACGTTAGATGAGGCTTACCCTATTTCGTGGAAGCTGGACCTTGCTGTGCAAGACTATTTAGCTTGCGGGGGAAATACTATTTTTAGTCCTCAGGTAATTGTTGCGGTAATTGATAATAACACCTTGGAACCATGGGGGACACCGGGAATTGATCCTGAAACACAACAACAAATGTACATGCAGAATACGTTCGGACAATTGAATAGTTCAATTGGTTCCTGCGGAAGGAACAGACCTTGGAAAATATTTTTGTGGCAACAAGCTGGTTCAATGCCGGCTTTTGAAAACTTCTTAAATACTGTAGTTTCCGATAGTTTTTATATTCTTATTTATAATTGGATTCCAAACGAAACAGTGTACTATAATGGAAACACGTATAGTACTCAAGGAACATTTACACCCTGGAGTACAACAACATTAAATTCTTTCCATGCTTTGGGTTTTAATGAAATTGATAATATTAATCTTCATTATCCCTGGGCATTTTTTTGTCAAAAAGGTGATCTTGCTTCAGCAATTTCTGTTATTGGCGATAATCCCCATTCAGTAATTGATATAAACGGACTGATAAACGGAACTTTTAATAAAGGCACTATCACCACTCCTTTGATTGGTCCTTCTGCAGGATGGAACTGGATGTACTGGGACCGCCATCCGAGTGAGATACCCACGGATGATACTATGAATGTTACCATTATTGGTGTGCACCAAAATGGTACGGAAGAAGAATTACTTTCCGATTATTTAATCTATCCTTCAACAAATCCTGATAGCTTGGCTTTGCCCGGCATTATTAATAGTGTTGATTTTCCGTATATGAAACTTCAGGCTTTTACGCAGGATGATACTACCCGAACTCCTGTTCAGTTGGAGCGCTGGCAAATTCTTTACGACCAGGTGCCAGAGGCCGCTTTAAATCCTAATATCGGGTTTGAGTTTCTTAGTCCTGAGGTTGACCAGTTTCAGGATATTCTATTTAAAACAGCCATTGAAAACATTGGTGATTATGATATGGATAGTTTGCTGGTTCATTATTGGATACAGAAAACTAATAACGATACGGTTAATATCCCATATCCCCGTCAGGCTCCGCTGCTGATAGATGATGTATTGATTGACCAGGTTACTGTCCCTACTTCTGATTTATTAGGCGGTAATAAATTATGGGTTGAGGTAAATCCGTATGACTCAAATGGAATTCCCGACCAGCTGGAGCAATACCATTTTAATAACATCGGCTTTGTGCAGTTCAGCGTTAATGGCGACCGCATTAATCCTATTCTGGATGTTACCTTTGATGGTATTCATATATTGGATGGCGATATAGTTTCGGCAAAGCCCCATATTGTAATGGGCCTTGATGACGAAAATCAATACCTGATTATGGATAGTCAGGCTGATACCGCACACATTCACGTAGTGGTTACCAAACCCGATGGCAGTAATGAGGTCATTCATTTTATTCCGGGCCTGTTGGATTTTTATCCGGCTTCAGCTCCTGAAAATAAAGCCACCATCAAATTCAGTCCTACCTTTACAATGGATGGTATTTATAAACTAAACGTTCAGGGAAGTGATAAATCAAACAATAATTCAGGCTCGTTTCAATACAACATTTCGTTTGAGGTTATCAACCGTTCAACCATTACCGATATATTGAATTATCCTAACCCGTTCAGCACTTCCACGCGCTTTGTGTTTGTACTTACCGGCTCGGTTATTCCCGATTATTTCCGCATACAGATAATGACCATTACCGGAAAAGTAGTGCGCGAAATTACTACCGATGAACTGGGTCCGATTAACATAGGGCGTAACATTACCCAGTTTGCCTGGAACGGAAAAGACGAATATGGCGACCAGCTTGCCAACGGGGTGTATCTCTACACCGCCACTGCCTATATAGGCGGACAGGATATTGAGCACCGCGGCTCGGGTGCCGATAAATTCATTAAAAAGAATTTCGGGAAGATGTACCTGATGAGGTAGCCGACATTCAATAAGCAGCATTACATACAGTTTTTAATCAAAAACCAGCTAAAATCGTTCGGAATTTCAAATCCGCAACTCCGGAAAGGTCAAAAGGAGTTGCGGAAAGGCTAAAAGGAGTTTCGGAACAAGAAAAGGAGTTCCGGAAAGGCTAAAAGGAGTTTCGGAACAAGAAAAGGAGTTCCGGAAAGGTCAAAAGGAGTTTCGGAACAAGAAAAGGAGTTCCGGAAAGGTCAAAAGGAGTTTCGGAACAAGAAAAGGAGTTCCGGATTGGGTAAAAGATGTTTCAAATCGGTTTACAGCAACTTATTAATAGCAAACCGGATAAAACTCACGTTTCCGGGTGTATAAGGCGCATACTTCTGCTTTACATCAAACATAAACGGGCGTTTAAGGGCTGGTTTGGTGTGTGAAAAGGTATCGAAACCAAATTTGCCATTGTAGGCACCCGTTCCGCTGTTACCCACTCCGCCAAAAGGCAGTCCGGGATGGCCGGCATGCATCATTACTTCATTTACCGATACTGCCCCAGATGAAGTTTCGTTAATAATACGCTCACTGAAATCCTTGTTTCTGCTGAAGATATAAAGAGCCAAAGGTTTTTCGCCACTGTTTATTTTGGCAATAGCCTGGTCAACTGTATCGTATTCCATCAGGGGAACAATAGGGCCAAAAATTTCTTCCTGCATTATTTTATGGTCGTTGGTAACGTTGTCAATTACCGTTGGTGCAATGTATTTTTGTGAAGCATCACTTTGTCCGCCTGCTACCACATCACCGTCAATAAGTTTTTTCACGCGCTCAAAATGTCTGTCGCTTATTATGCGCGCAAAATCAGGACTTGCCTTAGGGTCGGCACCATAAAACTCAGTAATGGTTTGCTTCATTTTATCAATGAACTGCTGCTTTACCTTTTTGTTGATAAGCACATAATCAGGAGCAATGCAGGTTTGTCCGGCATTTATGGTTTTTCCCCAAGCTATTCTCTTAGCAGCAACATCGATGTTTGCATTTTTGTCAACAATACACGGACTTTTTCCACCAAGCTCCAGCACAACCGGAGTCAAATGCTCTGCAGCAG
>CAMDBK010000126.1 GCA_945889235.1 Chitinophaga pinensis | reverse complement strand
TTCCGTCATTAATTCTCACCGATTTAAATTTCAGTGAAAGCGGGAATTCAATTAATACTGACTCCAATTTTTGTTCTACACTTCTCTCAACAGGATGACCAAGCGTATCAAATGTACTAAGGGTATATTTCAATCTGCGGTCGGCAAACGAAAGGTCAGGAATAAAGCGCAGGTCAAAATGCTGTCCTATCCTTAAGTCGGTAATAATTCCAAGGTTAAAACCCACTTGCGGTTGGGGTTCAATAACAAATACAGAATCATATTGCTGAATATTTTCAACATTGCGGACTGCAAATGTTGTGCTGTTCATTCCCAGTGTAAAGCCAAAGTGCAGACGTTGACGGTCGTATTTTGGCAATCTTTTTTGTGTGCTACCTGCGAATTTTCGGTCAAATACCTGAGCAGTTGTATGCTCAGGAAAAAGGCAAAACAATAGCAGTACAGATAGTATAATCCGCATGAACAATAGAAATCTCAGGTGTGAGGTTACACTTGGTTTAACCTGTTTTTTTACCCACATAAATTGTTGCAATACCAAAAGTAAGTGGTTTCATTTTGGTAGCGCTAAATCCTGTTTTAATTAAAAGTCGGGTAAAGTTTTCTCCATCAGGGAATGATTTTACAGATTCTGGTAAATAAGTATATGCCGAATTATCTTTTGAAATAAGCTTTCCGAAGAAAGGTAAAATGCTGTTAAAGTAGAAGTTATACAGTTGCTTCACCGGGAATGTTACGGGTTTTGAAAACTCAAGTACAACAAAAGTGCCTCCGGGTTTAAGAACTCTGTAAATATCTGTAAGGCCTTTTTCAAGGTTTTCAAAATTGCGCACACCAAATGAAACGGTAACAGCATCAAAATTATTGTCCTTGAATGAAAGATTTTCTGAATCACCTGTTAAAAGCTCAATTTTACTTTGCAGATTTCTTTTTAGAATTTTCTTTCTGCCAACTTCCAGCATGCCTTCTGAAATATCCACTCCTGTTATTTTATCAGGATTCAAACTCATGGCTTCAATAGCTAAATCACCCGTTCCTGTGGCTATATCAAGAATAGTTTTGGGATGCTGATCTTTTAAAAAGGCGATAGTTTTCTTTCTCCATAACACATCAATTCCCAGCGAAAGAAAATGATTTAAAAAGTCGTAGCTTGGAGAAATGTTGTTGAACATTTCGGCAACCTGCTCTTTCTTTCCTGCTACTGTTTTATAGGGTGTTACTGTCATTTTTTTCAAAAGGAATGCAAAGATATGCTTTATTCCCTGTTTTTTGAATCGATAATAATAGTAACCGGCCCGTCATTAATCAGGCTTACTTTCATATCTGCACCAAACTCTCCGGTTTTAACAGGCTTTCCAAATTCCTTTTCCAAATAAGTAATAAATGATTCGTAAAGAGGTATCGCTATATCAGGTTTTGCAGCTTTAATATAAGATGGACGGTTCCCTTTTTTAGTTGAAGCATGAAGAGTAAACTGGCTGATAAAAAGTATTTCTCCGTTTATTTCCTGTACACTTAAATTCATTACACCTTTCTCATCACCAAATATTCTTAGTCTGCATATTTTTCCGCAAAGCCATTCTATATCTTCTGTATTATCTGCTTCTTCAATGCCAAGCAACACAAGTAAACCTTTACCTGTTTCACTTTTAATGCTTCCATTAATTTCTACTGAAGCTTTTGACACACGTTGTATTACAACTCTCATTTGCTGCAAAATTAAATAAAAAGCCTCCTGCTCAAGGCAGGAGGTTTTATGTTTTCTAATTTCAATACAGCCACTACATGCGACTTATAAACTGGTTCAACTCCCCCACACTACTTGAAAACCAGAATTCATTATTTACAATGTAGTAGTTCTGTTTGTCAATCGTATTAGCAAAAGCCAGTTTAGCAATTTCCAGCTTTGAACTTTCAAAACTGAACAGTTGCATCAATTCTGCAACCTGTGCTGAAGTTATGTTATTGCTCATTATTGCTTGTTTGGCAACCATTAGTTTTCCGCTTTCGAACCACTGGTTGTTAATTGTGTTTTTCAGTTGACTAAAAGATACAGGATTCATTCCCATCGGCATCGGTTGATAATAACCTGTTGCAGTTGTTGTACAATGATCGGGGGTGTAAGGATTGGTATAAACAATAGGTAAATAAGTGAGTTGTAACCTGTAGAAGCAGTCAACCAATGCATTTACATTTGAACATGCAGGAATATCAATCACTCCATTATAAATTACCTTCTTTTGTAAACCCCATTGACCGGGAATAATTTTAGCAAGGGTCAAGGGATAACGTCCCGGTATAATATTGCTCATTAAAAAATTACTTCCATTGTTTCCGAAAAACTGGTTATTGAAAATAATTTCATAATTTGCATGGTCTGCCATAGTAAGGTTAAGTGTTGATAATTGGTTTGCATAAAGCAAAGCTGAACTTAAATTGATGATTAGTGTAATAATTATGCGTTTCATTTTGACCTCCGTTTTTAGTTTGGTGAGAACAAAACCAATTTCATGCCAAACTCTGAAACCTTTTGTTTACCGAAGAAAGGGCAACCTTTTTATAAACGGATACGTTAAATTGCTATCTAGAAAAAATTAAAAATGAAAAATTTCCTAGTTCTATTTGTATTGACAACAGTTTTTACTGTCGCTTTTGCACAAAATAAAAATAAACCAATTGCAATAAATTACAACCAAATTACTCCAGGAAAGGGCGTTGGAGAATTAGTACTTGGAATTAGCACTGAAAAAGCAATTGAAATATTGGGTATGCCTGAAAAATCAAGAAGCTACGAACAGGAACAATATGAAGAAGTAGTGAAATTCGGGAAAAATATAAGTCAGGAACTTTGCTACAACACCCACTACGACCGTGTTTTCAAATACAACAACGATTGCGATGCGAAAGTGGATTATCCGGTTTATAAACTTTATTTCCGCAACAATCAGTTAGTATATATGGTACTAACTTCTTATGGCTATGATGATGTTTTTTACAACAAATTCACTGCAGGCAGTAATAATATCAGCTTCCACAGTTCAGGCGAAAAAATAAAAAAGACAATGGGGTATCCTGAAATAATTCAGGAACGTTATGTAGGTGAATACCTGTATATGCAGCGCGGAATTGATTTCCTTACTGAGAACAATGAAATGCGCGCCATATTTATTTACGAACCCGTTGAAAACGAAGTGGCGCAAGCAATTAAGCTGATGTCGGGGTATTAAATCCGGTGCAATCAAACCTCAATCCTCCACTGATAAAGGTTTTACTTCTTTCATTTTCCTTGGCGAAAAATTTCCAATCAGATAACTTCTGGATGATATTTTTCTGACTCTTAACCTGGAAATGTGTTTATACATAATTCTAAAATCGCTAACTTTACACTCCTCGCAAAAAAGAGAATTGTTATAAGGAAATGGAAATTACGATAGATTTAGAAGCAGAGAAAAAAGAAATTCTCAAAGCCTACCGTCACCTTCTTCGCTCCACCAAGCGCTATCAGGCCAAAGGTGATTTGCAAATGATACGCAAGGCCTTTGATGTAGCATTGGAAGCGCATAAAGACATGCGCAGGAAATCAGGCGAGCCTTACATCTATCATCCGCTTGCCGTTGCTGAAATTGTTACAAGTGAAATTGGTTTAGGTGCAAAATCCATTGTTTGCGCGCTGTTGCATGATGTTGTGGAAGACACGCATATCACACTGGAAGATATTCGCAGCATGTTTGGCGACAAGGTTACAGCCATTATTGATGGACTTACGAAGATTTCTGGCGTTTTTGACCACACTTCCGCAACATCATCTATTCAGGCAGAGAATTTCCGAAAAATGCTGCTAACACTTAGCAGTGATGTGCGCGTTATACTTATAAAACTTGCCGACAGATTACACAATATGCGCACGCTGGATTCAATGGCGCGCGACAAGCAATTGAAAATTGCCTCTGAAACATTATACCTCTACGCTCCGCTTGCACACAGACTTGGACTCTACGCCATTAAAACAGAAATGGAAGACCTCTCGCTTAAATACACCGAGCCGGAAGTTTATGAATCCATTTCAAACAAGCTAAAAGAATCACAACGGCAGCGTCAGCGTTTTATCAATAAATTCAGTTTCCCGATAATGAATTCGCTAAATGAAGCGGGACTTGATTTTGATATAAAAGGGCGCACAAAAAGCATTTATTCTATTTATAAAAAGATGAAAAAACAGGAAGTTCCTTTTGAGGAAGTGTACGACCTGTTTGCCATCCGCATCATTTTAAATTCAACGCCCGAAAACGAAAAATCAGATTGCTGGCGAACCTATTCTATTGTTTCTGACCATTATGTTCCGAATACTGAACGCATGCGCGACTGGATTTCAACACCAAAATCCAACGGCTACGAATCATTGCACACAACGGTAATGAGCAGCACCGGACAATGGGTTGAAGTGCAGATTCGCACCAAGCGCATGGATGATATTGCCGAAAAAGGTCTTGCTGCCCACTGGAAATACAAAGATGGAAATGGTGAAAATGCGTTGGAGGAATGGATTGGAAAAATACGGGAAGTGCTGGAGAATCCTGACCCGAACGCATTAGATTTTATTGACGATTTCAAGCTCAATCTTTTTGCCGAAGAAATTTTTGTCTTTACACCAAAGGGTGAACTAAGAACCCTTCCTGTTGGTGCCACTTCACTTGACTTTGCATTTGAAGTACACTCCGAAGTTGGAATGAAATGCATTGGTGCAAAAATCAATAACAAACTGATGCCACTCAGTTACAAACTTAAAAGTGGCGACCAGATTGAAATCCTTACTTCCTCCAAACAATATCCGAAAGAAGACTGGCTGAATTTTGTAGTAACCGGCAAAGCAAAATCAAAAATAAAACAGGCGCTGAAAGATGAGAAACGGCAGCTTGCAGAGGAAGGTAAAGAAATTTTTGATCGCAAACTTCGTAACCTGAAAGTGAAGACGGATAACAACACTATCAACCGCTTGGTAAAATATTACAAAGTGTTAAGTCCGCTTGATTTTTATTACCGCATAGCGAAGAAAAATATTGAACTGCATGATTTAAAAGAGGCGCTGGAAGACCCTGATAAAAAAGGATGGTTTGGGTATCTGAGAAAATTTATGCCCGGAACAAAAGAGAAGGAAGAAAAACCTCAAAATCTTGAAAACCTTGTTTCTGACCTGAACGGAAAACCAACCCAGCTGCTGATTGGCGATAATTTAGAAAAGTTAGATTATACACTTTCAAAATGCTGCAATCCTATTCCCGGTGATGATGTTTTTGGATTTATTACTATTAATGAAGGAATAAAAATTCATCGTGTAAGTTGCCCGAATGCAATACAACTTATGTCGAAACATGCTTACCGTGTTATCAAAGCAAAATGGACGAGCAAAGAATCCATTGCCTTTCTTGCCGGACTTAAAATCACAGGAATTGATGATGTGGGAATTGTAAACAACATCACAAAAATAATTTCAAACGAACTTCATGTAAACATGCGCTCTATCAGTTTTGACGGGCATGACGGCACTTTTGACGGCACTGTTACAGTTTATGTCCATGACACCAAACACCTAACCAATCTGGTAACTAATCTAAAAAAAGTAAAAGGCGTAGAAACAGTCAGACGCATGGATGCAAATTAAGATGAAGCCCGCGTCAAAACCACAATCTGAGAATATTAATAAAAACAGAAAAGCATCTTTCGAGTATGCATTTCTGGAAAAATATGTTGCAGGAATTCAGCTCACCGGACCGGAAATAAAATCGATACGCGATAAGCAGACCAACATTTCAGATGCATATTGTATTTTTCTTGATCATGAATTGTGGGTAAAAAATCTGCACATTTCAAACTACACCGAAGCATCTTATAACAACTTAGACCCTAAACGTGACCGCAAACTTTTACTTACTAAAAAAGAATTGCACAAACTTTCAGAAAAGCTGAAGGATAAAGGGCTTGCCATTATTCCAACGCGACTATTTATCAGTGAAAGCGGTTATGCCAAATTAGAAATTGCACTGGCAAAAGGCAAAAAGATTTACGATAAGCGCGAAGACATTAAAGGAAAAGACGCCAAGCGTAACATTGACAGGGCGATGAAAAATAAACGATAATAATAGCTTTATTAGGCTCAAAATTATCTTTGGTAATAAAAAATTAAAAGAATAATTATTAATTTGATTTTTACAGCCTCTCTCATTTCTATATGAGGCCACATTTAGTGTGCATTTAAAAAAATGCTTTAACCTGAAACCATCTCAGCAGCTTCTTTGCCAATAAGCGTGCCCAATGCAACGCCCATGCCGCCCATACGCACAGCGCAATAAACGTTGGGTGATACTTGTTTTAAATTTGTTGTCTTCTCCTCTCCCACTCCCATAATACCGCTCCAGCGTTGTTCAATTTTACATGTTGTTCCGGGTAGTATAACAGTGTGTAGAATTTCTTCTAATTTCTGTTGTACTTTTTCAGTCAAACCAAACTCAGTTGTTTCTTCCGTTTTAAAATCAAGATTGCGTCCGCCACCAAATAGAATGCGGTTACCCGCATTACGAAAATAATAATAGCCCTTATCGTAATGGAAAACTCCGTTCACTTTTAAATTTTCAATTGGTTCTGTAATCAAAACCTGCGCACGTGCAGGCTTTACATCTAATTCAGGCAACAGTTGTTTTGCAAAACCATTGGTGGCTGCCAGCAGTTTTTTTGTTTTCAGTTCAAGGTTATTAGTACAATGGAGAACAACACCTTTTTCTGTTTTTTCAAAAGTCTGCACTTCAGTTGCGTTAAGAATAATAACACCTAAACTCTGAACTTTTCTAAGCAACTCCGCCATCATTTTCCCTGTGTTCACCTGTCCTTCAGCAGTACTTTCAATAATGTGTTCCACATTGGCAAAACCAAAGTCAGCAATCTTTTCATCGGCTTTACGGAAACAGTTTTTTATTCCTGTGGTTTTTAAAATCTGTTGATTCAGGTAATCCAATTTTGAAATGCATTCATCATAAAATGCAGCATCATCTTTTCCGAAAATTTCAAATCCACCGGTTTGTACAAAACCAATAGTTGAATCACCAAGATTTTCGCGCAGCAATTGCAAACCCTTAAAACGTTTGCCAACAAGAGAGAAAACTTTTTCTTCGGTGTTAATTTTCAAATCATCTAATAATTCAGAAGGACTTCCGAAACAAGCGAAACCTGCATTCTTAGTACTTGCGCCACTGGGAAGTATTCCGCGTTCAAGAATTAAGACTTTAAGTTCAGGATTATTTTTCTTTAAATAATACGCAGCCGAAAGTCCTACAATACCGCTACCGATAATGCAGACATCAATGTGGTTAAAGAAAGTTTCGTTTTCCCAAAAACTCCGGTTCATGTGTTGTTCGTCACCCTGAACTTGTTTCAGGGTCATGGTTTATAGTTAATGAGATGCTGAAACAAGTTCAGCATAACGATATGATTCAATTCAACGTAAAGGGCACCGCGAGTTCAAACTCAGGTATTTCAACTCGAAGTTTTTTATTATCGGTAGTGCGTACCATGTTATAATATCCGCCCATTCTGCCCATGGTTGTTTTCAGGTTGCATGCCGATTCGTAATTGTAATACTCACCGGGGTGCAACACGGGCTGCTTGCCAACCACTCCTTCCCCATCAACGGTTGTAAGCTCTCCGTTAGAATCAAAAATATCCCAGTGGCGCGTAAGTAACTGCACCGGAAAATCATTTTTATTTTCAATAGTAATACGATAAGTAAAAACAAAATTGGCGCTGTCTACATCGGAATAGCGCTCCTCGTAGCCTGTTTCTACTGTTATCTCAACACCTTCCGATATTTGGTTAATCATTTTCTTAAAATCGTTGCAAGTATACTGATTCAATTATATGAACGTAAGAATTGTTGAAATATTTTGTCAGCTGTTAAAAATCACGTTGCGAATTCAGAAACTTTGCGGCAATAACGCGGTCGTAATATTGCCCAGCTTCACGGTGATAAATAAAGATTGTATAATTCTGCCCGGCAAGTGTACTTGATCCTTCAACAATGCTTTCATCAGCAATATTCATGCTGTCAGCAGCAGGAAGAAAAACATATTCAT
>CAMDBK010000125.1 GCA_945889235.1 Chitinophaga pinensis | reverse complement strand
CTTGAAATCACTCGGTGGTTTCATGGAATTATGGAACACAGACAACGAAGCACAAAAAGTGCAGCAGTTGGATGCAGACAAATTTGCAGCGCTTGCCGGCAAAATAATGGGCAAGCAAAAAAACAAAGACTAACAGGTTTTGATGATGGAGTATCACCAACCGGTTATGTTAAGCGAATGTATTGAAGGGCTGAACATCAAACCGGACGGCACTTATGTGGACGTTACGTTCGGAGGCGGGGGACACTCCAAAGAGATTTTGAAAAGATTGACAACAGGCAAACTCTACGCATTTGATCAGGATGCAGACGCTGCCGCAAACACGATAAACGATAACCGGTTTATGTTCATAAAACAAAATTTCAGGTTCGCCCGGAATTTTTTAAAGTATTACAAAGCCCTTCCTGTGGATGGCATCCTTGCCGACCTCGGGGTTTCGTCCCACCAGTTTGATACACCCGAAAGAGGTTTCTCCACCCGCTTTGACGGACCATTGGATATGCGCATGGATACTACTTCTCCGCTTACTGCTGCGTTTATTCTGAATACGTATTCACCCGAACAGTTGAAGAAAATTTTTGCTGAATACGGTGATCTGAAAGAAGCATGGAAACTTGCAAAAACCATTGAAGAAAAACGCGGACAACAAGAAATAAAAACTACCGAAAACCTGAAAACATTGGTAATGCCTTTAGCTCCCCGTGGAAAAGAAAATAAGTTCCTCGCAAAAATTTATCAGGCCTTGCGCATTGAAGTGAACAAGGAAACTGAAGCGCTGGAAGTATTTCTTTCACAGTGTCCTGATATTATCCGTGAAGGCGGACGGCTCGTTGTTATGTCCTACCACTCGCTGGAAGATGGCTTGGTGAAAAAACTGATTAAGAAAGGAAACACCGAAGGCGAACTGGAAAAAGATTTTTTCGGAAATCAACAACTTCCCTTTCATGCCATCAACTCAAAACCGATTACCGCATCAGAAAAAGAAATAGCTGAAAACTCACGTTCTCGCAGCGCTGTATTGCGCATTGCCGAACGGGTAAACCCTTTGAAACGCGAAGCTGCATAATGAACAAGTTGAAAGAAGATATAGAAATTCCGGCAGAAGTAACTCCAGAAAAAGTGGAGAAAAAAGTGGCAAATCCACCTGCTGCTAAAAAGCTCATGCGTTTTCTTGATGGCAGTTTTATGACAAAAGAAAACGTTGTTGACATGCTTCCCTTCCTGCTTTTCATTTCACTGATTGGCATCATCTATATTGGTAACCGCTACTACTCCGAAAAAAATGTTTTTAAAATGAATGCAATCGGCAATGAGTTGAAAGAGCTGCGGTCTGAATACATCAGCACAAAATCAGAGTTGATGTTTAAATCAAAACAAAGTGAAGTGGCAAAAGCAATAGCAGAAACAGGTTTAAAAGAATCTGTTGTTCCGCCAAAAAAGATTGTTGTTACAAAAGAAGAATTGAATACCGGCAACTAAATGGAAACCAAAAAAGACATATTGTGGCGTGTGTATCTTTTATATGCATTGATGTGCGTATTTGGCGTTGCCATTATTGCGCAGGTGGTAAACGTTCAGTTTATTCAGGGCGAAAAATGGAGAGCAAAAGCCGAAGCACTTACTACCGACCTCCGTGAGATTGAAGCTGCCCGCGGAAATATTTTTGCTTCAGACGGAAGTTTGTTAGCAACCTCATTTCCTATTTACGAAGTGCGCATGGACGTTTTCGCCAACCCCATAACAAACGAAATCTTCAATACTAACCTTGATTCGCTGGCACTTTGTCTTGCAAATCTTTTTGGTGATAAATCTAAATCGCAATACAAAGCTGAGCTGAGCGAAGCAAGAAAAAATAAAGAACGTTATTTCCTTATTCAACGCAACGTAAGCTATGTTGACTTACAAAAATTAAAAAAGCTTCCCATTCTCAAAGGAGGAAAATACAAAGGCGGATTACTTATAGAACAACAAAGTAAACGCGCGCGCCCCTTCAAAGAACTTGCTGCGCGCACCATTGGTTATGAGCGTCCGGGCATTCAGCCAATTGGTTTGGAAGGCGCTTACAACAGCTACCTCAGCGGTGTTGGCGGAAAACGTCTGATGCAAAAAATTGCCGGCAACGTTTGGAAACCAATTAACGATGACAATGAAGTTGAGCCGCAGGATGGAATGGATTTGGTAACAACCATTGACATCAACATTCAGGATGTGGCTGAACATGCGCTGCTCACCCAATTGCAAAAACATGGTGCCGACCACGGTTGCACCATTTTAATGGAAGTAGAAACCGGTGAAATACGCGCCATTGCTAATCTCAGCAAAAGCAAAAACTCAGAAGAATACGGTGAGTATTACAACTATGCAATCGGTGAAGCAACTGAACCGGGTTCAACTTTTAAACTCGCTTCGGTTATTGCCCTGCTTGAAGACGGAGCTTCTACCAGTGAAATAGTTGACACCGAAAAAGGTGTGATTTATTTCTACGGGCAACCCATGAAAGATTCTAATCACGACAAAGGTGGTCACGGGAAAATCACACTGCACGAAACATTTGAGGTTTCATCCAACATTGGAATTTCACGAATGGTGGATAAATATTATTCAAAAGATCCGCAAAAATTCATTGATAGAATTTATGCAATGAACCTGCAAAATGAATTGGGTTTAGAAATTCCCGGAGAAGGAAAACCAAAAATAAAAAACACGAAAGACAAAGACTGGAGCGGAGTTTCGTTGCCCTGGATGTCTATCGGTTATGAATTGCTCATGACACCAATGCAAATTCTTACTTTCTACAATGCAGTTGCCAACAATGGCAAGATGGTGAAACCAAAATTTGTAAAAGAGATTACAAAAAACGGAATTGTGGAAAAAACATTTGAAACTAAAATCATCAATCAGAAAATATGTTCACAGGAAACCATTGATAAAGTTAAACGCATGATGGAAGGTGTTGTGGACAGCGGAACAGCGAAGAACCTGAAACATAAAGAATATAAAATTGCAGGCAAAACCGGAACAGCACAAATTGCAAAAGAAGGAATTTACAAAGGACAAAAAATAACTTATCAGGCCTCTTTTGTAGGATACTTTCCTGCTGACAATCCAAAATACTCCTGCATTGTAATCGTGAATGCTCCTTCCAATTCTGTATACTACGGAAACCTTGTTGCCGGTCCTATTTTCAAAGAAATAGCTGACAAAGTTTATTCCAGCCGACTTGACATTCATAAAGAAATTCAGGAAACAGAAATACTTGCAGAAAACAAAGTTCCAAATACTCAACGCGGAAACAAGAATGACTTAGTTACATCTCTTCAAAAATTAAATGTGCCGCATATCAATGATTCGGTGAACACCTCGCGCTTTGTATCTGTTGAAAATAAAGGCAACAAAATTCAACTGAAAGAAAGCAGGGAAACAAAAGGAATTGTTCCGAAAGTGCTTGGAATGGGCGCACGCGATGCAATTTATATTCTTGAAAATCTTGGTCTGACTGTAAAAATTGAAGGGCATGGAACGGTTGTTCAACAAAGTATTAATGCAGGAACGGAAATAACAACAGCCCGTGAAATAATATTGAAGTTATCATAATGAAATTGCTGAAAGACATATTGTATAAAGCAGGACTGGATGATGTTTCAGGCTCAACAAACATTGCCATTACTATGCTTACTACCGATTCGCGGCAGGCAAAAAATTATTCACTGTTTGTTGCGGTAAATGGCAGCAACATTGACGGGCACATGTTTATCAAACAGGCAATTGAGAATGGAGCAATAGCTGTTGTTTGCGAAACTATTCCTGAGGTTCAAGACAAAAAAGTAACTTATGTGAAGGTGAAAAATTCTTCCTACGCGCTTGGAATAATTGCCTCTAACTTTTACGACAATCCTTCTGAAAAGCTAAGACTGATAGGCATTACAGGAACAAACGGTAAAACTACAATTGCCACTTTGCTTTACCGCTTGTATCAGAATTTTGGTTTTAAAGCCGGTTTGCTTTCCACTGTTGTAAATAAAATAAATACGGTAAGTCTTCCTGCAACACACACCACTCCTGATGCCATAACATTAAACAGTTTGCTGAGTCAAATGGTGGAAGCAGATTGCAAATACTGTTTTATGGAGGTGAGTTCACATGCCATTGACCAAAACAGAATTGCAGGATTGCGTTTTGCAGGTGCAGTTTTCACTAACATAACTCACGACCATTTAGATTACCACAAAACGTTTGACAATTATCTGAAAGCCAAGCAGGGTTTATTTAACAATCTGCCCTCGTCTTCCTTTGCATTGGTAAATACTGATGACAAGAATGGAAAAATAATGGTTCAGAATTCCAAAGCAAAAAAATGGACTTACGGATTAAAAGGCCTTTCTGATTTCAAAGGAAGAATAATTGAAAACCAGTTGAGCGGTTTGTTATTAAACATTGATAGCAAAGAAATTCTAACTCGTCTTATCGGTTCATTTAATGCTTACAACCTGCTGGCAGTGTATGCTACAGCAGTTCTGCTTGGTGAAAATAAATTAGATGCACTCACCGGCTTAAGTGCACTTGAAGCTGTTGAAGGTCGCTTTCAATATGTAAAAACAGGAAATAATATTATCGGAGTTGTTGATTACGCGCACACTCCTGATGCGTTGGAAAATGTTTTGAAAAGCATTCGTGATATCCGCACAGGCAATGAAACACTCATCACCATTGTTGGCTGCGGTGGAGACAGAGACCGCACAAAACGCCCGCTCATGGCAAAGATTGCCTGCACCATGAGTGACAAAGTAATTCTCACCTCCGATAATCCCCGTTCTGAAAAAGCAGAAGACATTATTGAAGAAATGAAAAAAGGTATTGATGCTTCAGATACACGCAAAACAGTTTCCATCACCGATAGAAAAGAAGCAATCCGTACTGCCTGCATAATGGCAAAGCCGGGCGACATCATTTTGTTAGCCGGAAAAGGGCATGAAAAATATCAGGAAATAAGCGGAGTAAAACATCCGTTTGACGATATGAAAATTTTAACTGAAAGTTTAAAACAAGCGATTTAAGATGCTGTATTACCTGTTTGAATATTTAGATAAAATGTTTGATTTTCCTGGAGCAGGGGTGTTTAAATACATTTCGTTCCGGGCCGCTATGTCTATTATTTTTTCGCTTGTTATCTCTATGATTTTCGGTAAGCGAATCATTAAATATCTGCAAGTAAAACAGGTTGGCGAACTTGTTCGCGACCTTGGACTGGAAGGACAATTACAGAAAAAAGGAACGCCAACAATGGGCGGATTAATAATCCTTTCCGCAATTGTAATTCCAACTTTATTGTTTGCGCGGTTAGACAATGTATACATTTTGCTTATGCTCATCACTACCGTTTGGCTTGGCACAATAGGCTTTCTGGATGACTACATCAAAGTATTCAGAAAAAACAAAGAAGGATTAGCAGGACGTTTTAAAATAATCGGACAAGTTGGAATCGGGCTGATTGTAGGAGCAACGCTTTACTTTAATCCGCATGTTGTTATAAAAGAAAAAATAGTAAGCGCTAATTCTGCCAGTTATGCTTCTCTCACGCAGGATGGTGAATTGCTGCAAAAAGTTCCAAGTTATTCAGCACCTGAAAAATCATTAAAAACAACTATTCCTTTTTTCAAAAACAATGAGTTTAATTACTCATCACTCGCAAAATTCATGGGTGAAAATTATATGAATTATGCCTGGCTGATTTTTATTCCGATTGTAATTCTGATTGTTACTGCGGTCTCCAACGGTGCAAATATGACGGATGGTCTGGACGGACTTGCAACAGGAACTTCAGCTATTATAGGAGTTGCACTTGCCATTTTCGCATACGTTTCGGGTAACAGCATTTTTGCGGATTATCTCAACATCATGTATATCCCCAGCACAGGTGAACTGGTGGTTTTCATCTCTGCATTTGTTGGTGCATGCATCGGATTTCTCTGGTATAATTCTTTCCCTGCGCAAGTGTTCATGGGCGATACAGGAAGTCTTTCTCTCGGAGGAATCATTGCAGTTTTTGCGCTTTGCATCCGCAAAGAATTACTGATTCCTGTGCTCTGCGGTATTTTTCTGATTGAAAATCTCAGCGTAATGATGCAGGTAAGCTGGTTTAAATACACCAAGAAAAAATACGGCAACGGAAAAAGAATTTTCAAAATGGCTCCGTTGCATCATCACTATCAGAAGTTGGGTTACCAAGAATCAAAAATTGTAACGCGCTTCTGGATTGTAGGAATAATGCTGGCTGTAGTAACTATCGTAACGCTGAAACTGAGATAATGAAAAACAGAATCGTCATACTCGGTGCGGGCGAAAGCGGAACAGGCGCAGCTGTGCTTGCCATCAAAAAAGGATTTGATGTTTTTGTTTCCGACAAAGGAAAAATACAGCAGAAATACAAAGACATTTTAAATCAGCACTCCATAAACTGGGAAGAAGAAAAGCACACAGAAGAATTAATTCTGAATGCTTCAGAAGTTATTAAAAGTCCCGGCATACCTGAGAAAGCGCCATTGATTAGAGAACTGAGAAGTCGTAAAATTTCAATGATTTCGGAAATAGAATTTGCACTGCGTTATACCAAAGCAAAAATTATCGGCATAACAGGAACCAATGGAAAAACAACTACTACACTGCTCACTTATCACATTCTGAAAAATGCGGGAATAGATGTTTGTCTGGCAGGAAACGTGGGAAAAAGTCTGGCGCTGCAATTAGCTGAACATGATTTTGAATACTGTGTTTTAGAGTTGAGCAATTATCAGTTAGACGATATGTATCAGTCAAGAATCAACATAGCTGTATTGCTCAACATTACTGAAGACCATCTTGACAGCTATGATTACAAGATGGAAAAATACATTGATTCAAAATTCAGAATCACACAAAATCAACAGCCCGATGATGCATTCATCTACTGCTATGATGACGAAATAATAGCCGCACAGGTAGCAAAAAAAAAACTTCAGGCGCAACTCTTTCCTTTCAGTATCAAAGAAAAGAAAATGCCGGGAGCTTACTTAGAAAACGAGAATTTAAACCTAACCATCAATAACCAAACTTTCATTATGTCAATACACGAACTAGCATTACAGGGAAAACACAACATCTACAACACCATGGCAGCAGGCATTGTAGGACGACTGCTTGACCTGCGTAAAGAAAGCATCCGCGAAAGTCTGAGCGATTTTCAGAATGTGGAACACCGTCTTGAAAAAGTATCAAAAGTTCATGGCATTGAGTTCATCAATGACTCGAAGGCAACCAACATCAACTCTGCATGGTATGCGCTTGAAAGCATTAACACGCCTATCATCTGGATTATGGGTGGTGTTGACAAAGGAAACAATTATGAGATGGTGATGGACCTAGTTCGCCTGAAAGTAAAAGCGATTGTTTGTCTGGGAGTTGACAACAAAAAAATTCACGACACTTTTAAAAATGTGGTGGAAACAATTGTTGATACAACCAGCGCATCGGAAGCTGTAAAAACATCTTACCGCCTTGGAAAAAAAGGTGACACTGTTCTGCTTGCCCCTGCCTGCGCAAGTTTCGACTTGTTCGAAAATTACGAAGACCGTGGCCGCCAATTCAAAAAAGCGGTACAGCAACTTTAAAAAAGTAACGCGAAAACCAAAACCAATAAAAACCTAAACCTGAAAATCATGCAAGAAAAACCAACCAACCGCGAAACCTTAATCAGGAATGAGTTAGCAAAGAAAAATGATGACTTCAATAATTTTCTTGAATTAAGAAATGACATCATTCGCGAAAGTCTCAATGATATTGAAAGTACAGAACACCGCCTTGAATTCATTACGGAAATAAACGGAGTGGATTACATCAACGACTCCAAAGCAACTACCGTTGACTTATCATGGTATTCGCTTGAAAGTATTGACCGCCCGCTTATCTGGATTGTTGGTGGCGTTAATGATAAAAGTGATTACTCGATGCTAAAAGAAATTGTAAGAGACAAAGTGAAAGTGATTATTTGTCTTGGTAAAGAAAACCGCAAAGTTTTCAAAACATTTATGAGTGATGTTGACTTGATTGTTGCTGCCGCTGATGCAGAAGAAGCAGTGCGTCAATCCAACAGTCTTGCGCTGAAAGGTGACACTGTGTTACTTT
>CAMDBK010000124.1 GCA_945889235.1 Chitinophaga pinensis | reverse complement strand
CAATCCGGTGCCGGCAAATCAACACTTGCTGATTTACTCCCGCGTTTCTATGATATCAGCGAAGGCGAAATTTTAATTGATGATGTGAATATCAAAAATTACAGTCTGCATGATTTAAGAAGTTTGATGGGCGTTGTATCGCAGGAATCAATATTGTTCAATGATTCTGTTTTAAAAAATATTGCTCTCGGTATGCCAAATGTTCCCCACACCGCGGTGGAAAAAGCAGCGAAGATTGCCAACGCACATGATTTCATCTCTCAGTTTCCTGAAGGTTACCAAACCAATATAGGTGAACGAGGAAGTAAACTCTCAGGCGGGCAACGGCAGCGAATGAGCATAGCACGTGCAGTTCTGAAAAATCCTGCAATACTTATACTTGACGAAGCCACATCAGCGCTCGACACAGAATCTGAGAAACTGGTGCAGGACGCACTTAACAACCTGATGAAACACCGCACAACTTTAGTAATCGCTCACAGGCTGTCAACTATTCAGCAAGCTGATTTAATAGTAGTAATGCAGGAAGGAACTATTGCTGAGACCGGCACACATGCTGAATTACTGAGCAAAAATGGTATTTACAAAAAGCTACACGATCTTCAACTTTTCCATTTATCCAATTAATTTTCTTGTGATTGACATCTCCAACACAAGAAAAAAATTCAAACATCAATTCACTTTTATCCTGAAAAATATGTTTTTATTTTTTGTGAAAACTGTGAGAAAACTGAAATCCGGTGATTCAATTTCAGGTCAAAAAAAATATTTTGAAAAAAAACGCAGCAAACACTAAATTATAACACCCTATACATTCCTTTATTTTAAAGGGTTTTAAAAAAATGTAACCTTATGTCTTCTGTTCGCGTTACAGTCCCGGTTTTAGAATTCACTAATTAACAATCAACAGTTAAAAACTTATTTGAAATGTTGTTAGCGAAAAAAAATCTCACTCTACATTTGAGATGTTTAAAACCAATAATTATTGTTTAACTAAAAAAACAAAAAACACCATGGCAAAAGCAAAAAAAGCAGCTCCTAAAAAAGCAGCTGCAAAAAAGCCCGCTGCGAAGAAAAAACCAGCTGCAAAGAAAAAAACAGCTGCTAAAAAACCCGTAGCTAAGAAAAAAGCAGCTAAGAAGCCTGCTAAAAAAGCAGCAGCTAAGAAGCCTGCGGCTAAGAAAGCTGCTAAGAAGAAAAAATAATTTCTTCCAGTTTTTAAACAAAAAACCCTGCGCAAGCGGGGTTTTTTGTTTTACATCTTTACCACTTTAGTTGAGTAAATTGTGTCTGCACTAAACAAGTGCAAATAATATACACCGCTGCTCAATGAAGAAATGTCAATTCTGGAATCGGTATTGACTTGTGAAGTTTCAAAAATCACCTGTCCTGTAAGGCTTACTATTTCAAGTTTAGTGTTTCTGATTTTGTTTCCAGATTTAATAGCAATATAATTCTCTGCCGGGTTAGGGTAAACTATAATTTCTGTAGTTGTGTTTTCATCAACACCAATTGATGCTGATGTAATCTGAACACCGTCCATTCCTGCTTCGGTGTGGTCATCAATAACATTATTAAGGTCGCTGACTTTTACACTAAACTGCATAGTAGAAGTTGGCATTAGGTAATCGCTGATGCGCTCACTGTGCAGATTCCAGAGTGTATTTACACTTGTATAGGCATGAACTTTTTCAATCACTACTGTATCACTTCCGTTGCTCAACGATATTTTCATTGTATCATTCCCGGCAGTGGCTGTGTTCAGATTTGCATTGAAAAACCAACGGTAATACGTTATCCAGGGATCAGCAATATAGGTAGCATCAAATACAGGAGAAGTAAGCGTAATGGTTCCGTCTACTTCATTGTAAATATTTCCATCATTACCTGAGGTGTAAGCTCTGTCACCACAATCGGGCGAATCAAAACTCGGATGCAATGCAATTGGTCCGAAAAAAGTTCCGAAAGGTTTGCCGTATTCCCATAATCCACGCGTTGCATTTGCCGAAGTTGTCCAGCCATTATCAAATGTAAAATCTTCATACAACCCTTTTTCCAGTTGAATATTGAACACATTGTTAAATTCGCTGATAGTGGAATCGCTGAAACACGTTGTATGAAATTCCCACTTGCCTATGAAAATATCAAACGTTCCTTCATAAAAAACCGGAATAGTAAAATCACCGTTTTCATCGGTATAAACTTCATAGAAGTATTGATAATTTTCAATCCTTACAATTGCAGAGTCCACAACTGAACCATTTCCAAGCTGAGTAACATTTCCTGAAAAAGAAAAAGGAACAAGCGGCACTAACTGAACATCAAGAGTGGTGATATTTCCATTCGTTAATATTACATTACTAATAGTATCACTGAGATATGCAGGCTTGGAAAATACTACAGTATAACTACCTGTTTGTGCAGTTCCCATGCGGTATTCACCGTTAAGCTGACTGTGGTCAACATCACCCGGAAGGATAATTTCAACACTTGCATTCGGCACAGGAAAACCTGAATTCTGGTCTGTAATTATTCCTTCAAGGTATGCACCGCGAACATAATTCGGAGACAGAATATAAAGTCCTTCGGTAACATCACCTGCAATAATATTTGCAGAGGGCAGCCCGAAATAAATCCCCCAAACACCTGTAAAACCTATTCCGCTGTAGGGTGATGTATCGTAATGTCCAACTTCAACCATATTGCCTGGCTGCGAAACATCATAAATTACAACGCCATCATTAAAGTAGGAAGTGAGAACGTATCCGTTTAAAAAATAGGCATTGTGAGGAATTACATTTTCACCCGGGCTGCTTTGTATTCTATCAGTTTCAGTGATGTTCTGAAAATCTGAAATATCATATTCTGTAATGTAAGCTCCACTCACTTCATCGGTGGTGTAAACATAATTCCTGTCGTCCGAAACCCAGATGTTGTGTGTTTGGTTGTTAGGTGTGTTAGCCGATGCGAGCACAACCGGATTGGCTTTATCCGTTACATCAATGATGGAAAAAAATCCGTCACGAATATGTGCTGCATACATAGTATCATTAATTACAATTGCATCGTGAACATAGTAATCATTGTAACTTCCAATCTCTGATAAATTCACCGGGTCAATATTCAGGTCATACATTATAACACCTCCAACTCCTCGGTTAGCACCGAAGATGTAAAGAATTCCGTTTTCATCAATCCATAGGTTGTGAGCTGTAGCCCAACCACCACTTGTAAAATAACTGACGGTAAGATTTGAGTTTTGAGGTAATGGGCTCAAATCAATAACCATCAGACCTCCGCCCCCTTCAGTTGTAACATACGCCTTGTCATTCCAGATTTTTATTTCCCACCAGTTGCTGGCAGTTCCGGGAACTGAAAATAATTCAGTCATGTTTTGCGGGTCGGTAATATCAACAATGGAAATTCCACCTTCATCCATTCCAACCAGAGCATATTCATTTCCGTCTTCATCTACATAACCCCAGACATCGCTCAGGTTTGTTTCATGAAGGGTTTGGTAACTCAGATGACCGGCAACGCTGAGATTTATCTGAGCTTGGGAAGTTAGAACGTAAGAAAGTGAGAACGTGAGAAAGAGTAATTTTCTTAGCATGTTATTGAGTTAAAGTGTGGTGCTAAATTAGAGAAACATTAACACCCGAACACTTTAACACATGAACACTTTTCTTAGAAATTCGCAGTCAGCCCAACTATAAAATTAAAGCGCTGTGAGGGATATTGATTCCAGCGATAATAGCGGTAAGAAGCTATATTGTTGAAATGCACAAAAGCCGAAAAACGTTTGTTGTAGCGGTATTCAACTCCAAGATTTACATCAATAAGACTTTTAATTTTTACTGCATCATATGTAATAGTTCCAATGCTATCCTGAATAAATGTGCGACCAAACTGCGGCCCTAAATAATACACATCAGCCGATATAATTATTTTGTCTTTCAGATTATATTTTCCCGTGAACTTGCCGGTGATTGCCGGACGGTGCCAAGGCTGCAACTGCTTATCCATTGCATAAAAGTTGTAGAAAGCAGAAGCATTCAGCATCAGCTTCTCACCTGCCTGAAAACCTAAATCACCACCAACTGTAAGCAATGAAGTTTTATCGTAAACCACATCAAAAACATTTCCTGCTACTGAACCTGTGTCAATTTGATTTACATAATAAGGCATGTTATTAATAAAACTCTGCGATACAAAAGCATTAAACGTCATTTTAGAACTGAATGCACCGCGCAGACCTACAAATAATTTTGCCTGCTGGTTACTATTTTTAAGAGCAATGTCAGATGCAATAAAAGGATTTTCAGAAGTAAGGTTGCGGAAACTGTTACGTTGCAAATCTCCGTTTGCTCCTGCATAGAAGTAGAAAATATTTTCAACCAGCGAATACTGGAAATCCAGTTGCGGATAAATGTAGCCTTTGGTTAACGAGTCGGTTATGTCCAATGCTGTTCCAATTCCCACTTTCAGTTTCCATGTTTTTCCGCTGGTGGCAAATGCCGCACGTAAGCGCGGAATAAAGTTATTGCCGCCATGCACAGTCATCTTCTCATTATAATAGTCAACTCCTACATCAATCAGCACATCCGATTTTTTGGAAACGTCTTTAACAAGGTTAGCCATGAAACCAAATTTATTTTCAGTCGTTCCTAATTTGTCCTGAAAGTTGTAGTAATCAATTCCAATTTTCTGCAACCATTTAGAAGGACGCAATTCCGAAGAAGTCAAATCAACGGAAGTTCCGATAAACGAAAAACGCTGCTTGGTTGCGCCTTTGCTGAAAGCAGGAAAACTATCTGACGGAAACGAATCAACATCAAAGCCATACTGATGAACCACATTCCGTTTGTAAGCAAGATTTCCGTTCAGCGTAAACTCTTTGAAGAACTTTTTTCCATCCAACACTATTTCGTTGTCGCTGATTTGTGGCGGGCCCACCTCTTTCAATTTTCCGTTCATGGAATAATGCTTCAGGTAAACGCTGCCTGCATAATCTTTGCTACGCAGGTTGCTCATACTAAACTCAACCAATGGCGAAGTATAATTTCCGAAACCAACTTTAGCGTAATGCTTGTAAAGTTTTTTCAATGGCTCATCCACAATCTTGGCTGGCTTTATTTTCTCAACCTTGTATTCAGGTTTTTCCTGCTTTTTCAATATGGTATAATTCAGTGGTGCAATCACCAGCGTATCATCTTTCACCTCAGGATTGTCACTGATTTTTATTGCATTTTTTGTAGCTCGGTCCGATGGCTTGGTGTGCTCAAACTCCATCTCAGGAAGGTTTTCCTTGGTTTGGGCAAGTGAAATAATACTTCCCAAAAACAATAGTGCAAACGTTATACTTATTATCTTTTTCATGTTATTCCTGGTTTGGGAGAGTTTGTAAAGTATCGGAAGGCATAATTTCCTCCTCAAACAATTTCTGTTCTTTGTTATTCTGGTTAAACTGTATGTAGATTTCTTCTTTCATTTTCATTTCCTTCATCAGTTCTTCATCGTTTTCTCGCTGGATAATGGCATTCAGTTTTTCCTGTGCAATTTTTTTCAAGTCCTCGCCTTCGTATTTATCAATCAGGTTTTGCAAGGTCAGCTTTGCCTGAAAATCATCGTCCTTGGCAACATAAATATCAGCAAGAAGAATAAATGATTTTGCTACCCAATATGGATAAGACGGACGATTTTTTATTATCGTTAAAATAGTTTTCTCACTCGCGTCATAGTTACCTTGTCTCTTCTGGATAGCCGCTACATTGTATTCTGCTTCTGCGCCAACAACAGTTTGTGATGAACCTGCAACCTTATTAAATGCTGCCAATGCAAGGCCTTCTTTTTCCTGCGCCAATGCAGATTTTGCGATAATCAAATGTGCTTCATTAAAAATATCATCACCAATTTTTTCCATAATTATTACTTTCTCTGCATAGCGCGAAGCTTCATCATATTCACCTAATTCGTAATTGCAGCGCATCAATCCTATGCGTGAATTAATCAGGTTTTGCTCCACTTCCGCCACTTCTTCCAAAACCGCAAACATCAGTTTTGCATCTGAATAATTTTTACGGAAGTAGTGGATATCCGCAGCGCGTATCAGCGATTTTTCCGTGAAAATATTTTTAGCTCTGCCAATTGCATAGTTATATCCTTCCAATGCTTCATCGTATTTCTTCAACTGGTAAGCGCTTTCAGCACGGTAGAATTTTGCATTCAGTTCAAAATTTCCGGTTGGATATTTGGTGAGGTACGTATTAAAATTATCATAAGCTTCAGAAAATTTCGACTCCAGGTATTTCTTTTCTGCAACCTCATAATTGGCTGTATCCAGCGTAGCTACATTGAATCCGGGTGCATTGCTTTTCAGCCAGTTTTCAAATTCCTGCACTTTTCCACCTTCCACATAAATCTTTTTTATCTGCAGCATTGCATCGTTTTTCTCCGATGTTCCGGGATATTCAGCATACACTTTTTTGAAAAGATCAAGCGCCTGCTCATCCTGATTTTTGTTGTAGTATATCTGTGCGCTTGACAACATTGATTTTTTCACATAAGCCGATTTCGGATGCTCAGTAATCACGCGCTGAAACCAAGTCAGTGCGTTATCCTGACCATCGTTCAACAGGTAGCTTTCGGCAATTTCATATTTCGCATCAGCTGAGTAGGCTGAGTTCTTATACGTATTCAGCAATGATTCCAATGCAGCAATTTTTGATTCATTTTTATTCTGCAACCCATAGCAGACTGCAATCTGGAAAAGTGAGTAATCAACATCCAAAGCGCCAACCTTAATAGCTTTATCATAAAAATCAATTGCCAGTTGGTTTTCACGTGTCAGAAAATAGCAGTCACCAATTCTGATATAAGCATCGCATAATTTTTTACTGTCGTCATCAGCTGAAGCAGCATATTTTCTGAACCACTGAACGGCATTCGGGTAATCACCTTTTTTGAAATACGCATAACCCAGGTTGTAGTTTACAGTCTTGTATTTATCATGGTTAACACCCGGCACATACAGAAATTTATTGTAGTCGGTAATTGCTCCGTCAAAATTATTCAGTTTGTATTTTGCTTCGCCTTTCCAGTAGTCAGCACCAGCCTCAAACTCTTTGTCCATAGGTGATTTAAGTGAAAGATCAAAATGCGCTATCGCTGCCTGATAATTCAAATCGTTGAATAATTCAACGCCACGGTAATACGCAATGCGCTGATAAGTGCGCTTCATTTTATCATCCTTATTCTTAATCGGCTCAATGGACTCAAGCGCATGTTTGTAGTTTTTTGTTGTCAGGTAAACATCTAATAAAAAGGTGTATGCTTCCTCAACACGCGGTGATTGCTGGTTCTTGCGGATATATTCTTCAAACGCAGTTATGGCTTCATTATATGGATTGAATGAAAGTTCGTAAGCCAGCTTTGCATAATTGAACAAGGCATCTTCCTGAATTTCTTTGTCAAATTCAAATGATGAAGCCTGCTTGAAGGAGTTGCGCGCGGCAGGTTTCTTTCCCGATTTCAGGTAGCAATCGGCAATGTTGTAGTAAGCGATTTGCGTTAACTTATCTGCATCTCCGGCAACCTTTTCTAAATACGTAATCGCCTTCTCGTATTCACCGTTTTTATAAAGTGCATAACCCAACTGGTAATTATCCTCGCGGGTAACAATTCCGGCATTATCAATAAACAAAGTCAGTTGCGGAACTGCTTCTTTATATAGTTCTTTATTGAAATACGATTCACCAACCAACTTTGCAATTTCAGGAACACGCTTGGTGTTGGCAGAAGAAAGCAAAGGCGTTCCGTATTCAATTACCTTATCATACTTCTTCTGCATAAAATAAAGTTGCGTGATATAAAACGGAACCACCACACCAAAAATTTTATCGTTTTCAAGTTTCAGAAAATCCTGCAAAGCCGTTTCATAATTCTCTTCTATGTAGGCAATATGAGCGCTGTAATACGTTGCCGGAGCTGAGTACTTATTCTCAATTCCTTTTATCTGGTCGAGGTTGGTTTTCGCATTTTTAAAATCCGTTAGCATGAAATAACTGTAGCCCGACTTGAAATAAAATTCAGCCAACTCATCGTTATTCAAATCGTAAGTGTTTAGTTTCTCAAACCATTCCACCGCTTTTTTCCAACTCTTTTTGCGGTATTGAAATTTACCCATCTCAAACCATGCAGCCTTTGTTTTCGGGCTTTCGGGACGGTTATCAATAAAACGTTGCAACAAAGTTTCGGCATCTTT
>CAMDBK010000123.1 GCA_945889235.1 Chitinophaga pinensis | reverse complement strand
TAAAACTATTTTTTGGTGAACTATTTATCAATACCTATCTTTATCAACAGTATGTTTATTACTTCACAATTTTCTGATATTAAAACAACTATATAGTTTATACTTGTTAATATAATGTTTACTATTTTATAATAACTGCATTAACAAGAAAAATTCAAATTATTTATTGACAGTATTAACATGCTAATAATAATAACAAGATTCTTTTTTATAAAAGTATTTATTATTAATTGATTTGTGAAGTGTGATTTTGGTGCTGTTTACGTTTGCCTAACTTTGTCAAAAATTATTGAAATGAGGTTTCTCCTGATTCTTGGTTCTTGGTTCTTGGTTCTTTCTTCTGCGGTTGCTCAGTCCGTTGAAGGTGATGGCTACAAAAAATTCTATTATACCGATGGAACCATCCAGAGCGAAGGAACAATTAAAAACGGAAAGCCTGACGCATATTGGAAAACTTATTATAAAAACGGAAGGCTAAAATCAGAAGGCAACCGGTTGAATTTTAAATTAGACAGCCTTTGGAAATTTTACAATGAAGCAGGAAAAACAACATTGGAAATAAATTATAAAGCCGAGAAAAAGCAAGGCGAAAGAAAAACCTACGCAGTTTTAGGTTGGTTAGAGAAAAAAGAAATTTTTATAAACGACACATTACAAGGAAATTCAGAATATTATTTTGAAAAAGGAAAATTATGGAAAACCATTCCTTTTGAAAAAGGAAAAGAATCAGGAACAGGATATGAATTTGCTGAAGATGATGGAAGAATAATAGCAATAAGAGATTACAAAAACGGTTATCAGACAAAGCTTGAAAAAATAAATGAGAAAGATAAATTCAATCAGAAACAAGGTATCTGGAAAGAATTTTATACCGACACATTTTTAGTGGATAAGGGAAAGCGATTACACATTGATGGAAAATACCGCAACGACAAGAAAGACGGTTACTTCAAAGAATATGACCCTGAAGGCAACCTAATTACAACATCAAAGTATAAAGATGGCATTTTAGAGCCCGAACCAGCCGAATTAGCCAAATTAGATATTAAAAGGGATTTTTATCCTGATGCAACCGAAAAATTCAGAGGAAGCTACAACAAAGGAATTCCAGAAGGTGTGCATCGTTTTTTTAATGAGAAAGGCGAGGTAGACAACTCTAAAATTTTCAGAAGAGGAATATTAATTGGTGAAGGAGTTTATGATGAGGAAGGAGTAAAACAAGGATTGTGGAAAGAATATTACGATAGCGGTGAACTAAGGTCGGAAGGAAAATATGAGAGTGGAATTAAGGTTGGTGATTGGAAATATTATTATAAAAACGGCAAACTCGATCAGAAAGGGAAATACATAAAAGGAAAACCTGAAGGTGATTGGCGTTGGTTTCATCAGAACGGAAACCCATGGAGAGAAGAAATTTATTCAAAAGGAAAAGAAGACGGGCCATCAGTTGAGTATAATGATACCGGTTTAGTAGTTGCAAAAGGCGAATATATTGAGGGAGAAAAAGAAGGACTATGGAACTTACAGTCAGGTGATTTTAAAGAAGAAGGAAGTTACAAAGACGGGCAGCAGGATGGGGATTGGAAGAGCTGGTATAAAAACGGTCAACTGAGTTTTGAAGGCAAGTATGTAAATGGATTAGAAGATGGAAAACATACCCGGTATTATGAGAATGGAAAGATTAGAGAAGAAGGAAAATTTATTTTAGGAAGCAGAGAAGGGGTTTGGAAAAAATTTGATCCGGAAGGATTAGAGGCAATAGAAATAACCTACGAGAATAACAAAGAAATAAAAGTTGACGGCATAAAAGTAAAACCGTCAGATGACGAACAGGAACAGTGAAATAAAAATGATTAAGAGCGTTGAAAGCAAAATACCCGATTGGCCCGGAGAAAAACTCTTAATAAAAAACAGCACAGATTTAAATCGTTTTTACCTGCTGGTAGCATTTATCCTCTACCCGTGCTTTGCCTTATTTTTATACCAGGAAAATAATACAAAATATATTGACATTGCAATAAGCCTTGTTTCGGGTTTGTTGCTTGTGCTAAGTTATTATTCTGAAAGAGTAAAAAAGAATCTTCCTGATTACACGTATATTTTTTATTACTTCATTGTAACATACATCTCCACATTAGCCTATCTTAATAACTATAACATTGATTTTACATTTGGGTTGCTGGCGGTTTTGCTTTTCAGCGAAATTATGATTGAAACCAGAAAAAAACTTTTCTGGTTTACCATTCCAGTGGTTTTATATACATCAGTATTGTTGCTTATTTCAAAAGATACGCACATAGGAAAACTATATATTGTTTCAGCGCTGATTACTGTTTCATTTTTTGTATATTTTGTATTGTCAAGAAAAATGAAAATAAAAAATCAACTTGAAAATACACAAACAAGGCTGTCTGCTTTATTAAATAATCTTCCAGGTGTAATTCTTTTTGAAACTGGTGGAGGTAGCGAATTTATTACAGAAAACAGCAAAGAAATTCTCGGATATTCAGCGGATGAGTTTAAAAAAGATCGTACACTTTTTCCAAAACTGATTCACGAAGATGACAGGGAAAGAACAAATAAGTTAATAGTTGAATGGCACAAACAAAATGAACCGGATAAGCTAAGTTATGAATTCAGGTTTAAAAAAGCTGACGGCAGCTGGGTGTGGATTCAAGACCACATGATGGAAGTAAAACCGCATGATGGAAATAAATATATGGCTGGAGTAATGATTGACATTACCGACAGAAAGCAGGCAGAAGAAAAATTAAAAGAAAACGAAGAAAAATTTCGACTTCTTTTTTCAAAAGCAAATGATTCCATTTTAATAATGAACGGAATGTGCATTATTGACTGTAATGAAAAAACACAGGAAATGTTTGGGTGCACGCCTGAAGAAATAAAAGGTAAAACACTATTTAATTTTTCACCCGAAAAACAGCCGGACAGAAAAAGCTCCGTTGAAAAAGGAATGGAAAAAATTAAAGGAGCAATGGAGGGTAAGTCTCAGTTCTTTTACTGGAAAAACAAGACAAAGAACGGGACATTATTTGATGCAGAGGTTAGTTTAAATGCTTTTAATGTTGGAAACCAGACCTATCTTCAGGCTATTGTAAGAGATATTACCGAACGCAAAGAATCAGAAAAATTAATACTGGAAAGCGAAGAACGTTTCCGCCTGTTGTCAGAAGCTACCATGGAAGGAATTGTGATGAGTGAAAAAGGAAATATAGTAGATGCCAATGATCAATATGCGCGCATTCATGGCTTTATTAACAAAGAAGAAGTAATTGGAAAAAAAATAGAAGATTTTATTGCACCTGATTTTATTGACATTGCCCAACACAATATTGAAACCGGTTATCATCGCCCGTTCGTTATTAAGGCCGTAAAACGCGATGGCTCGATAATAACAGTTGAGGCCCGCGGACAAAACATTCCATGGAACGGGAAAACAATAAAAATTACAACCGTTACTGATATTACAGAACGGATAGGCTACGAAACAGAGTTGCGCGAAAGCCAGGAACTTTATCGCAGCCACATAGAATCGCTTCCCGATGGGATATTAATTATTGAAAACAACAAAGTAGTTTTCGCAAACGCAAGCGCTTTAAAAATACTTGGAACATCTAAGGCAAAGGTAAAGCGCTCACCACTTGCAGATTTTATTTTGCCAGAGTATAAAAGCGATTATATAAACTTACTTACCTCTGTAGGCGAAGAGAAAGCCACCGATTTTATTGAAATAAAAATAAAGCGCCACCTCGATAATAAAATTGCCGATATTCAGGTTAACGGCCGTTTGGTGAAATTTAAAGGAGAAGAATCAATACAGCTGGTTGTCAATGATATTTCAACGCGCAAAGCACTTGCACGTGAACAAATGCGCGCACAGATTGCCGAAGAAACCAATCTGCAACTGCAGCGCGAAATAGTGGAGCGCAAGAAAACACAAAACAAACTTGCAACTACTCAGAAATTTAACAAGAGTATAATTGAAAGTTCGCTTGATATGATTGTGGCAACAGATATTGACAGCCGTATCAATGAATTTAATTTAGCAGCACAAAAATCATTTGGATACACAAGAGAAGAAGTATTAGGCAAGCCGGTTTCAATAATTTATGCAGATGAAGAAGAATACAAACAAGTGCAGGAAATTCTACACAAGGAAGGAGTTTGCTCACATGAAATAGTAAACAAACGCAAAGACGGCTCACTCTTCATTTCATTTTTATCTGCATCTTCTCTTAAAGACGAAGAAGGAAATGTGTTTGGTGCAATGGGAGTTTCACGTGATATTACTGCTGCCAAAAAAGCGGAAGAAGAACTTAGATTAAGCGAAGAACGCCACCGCGCAGTTTATGATCAGGCGTATATAGGTATTGCGCGTATTGGTAGGGTAGGGCGCTTCTTGCTTGTAAATGAGCGCTTGTGTGATATGTTTGGCTATACATCCGCAGAGCTTTATAAAAAAGCGTTCTTTGAATTAACACACCCTTCAGAAGTTGCAGAAAGTCTGAAAAAATGGGATGCGCTCTTGGGAGGTGAAATAAAAAATTTCACATCCGAGCAAATTTATGTTCACAAAAATGGTTCGCAGATTTATGCCAACCTAACCGTTTCGCTGGTGCGCGATATTCATGGCTCACCCAACTATTATGTTGCCGTTTTTGAAGACATAACACTGCGCAAACAGCAGGAAAAAGAACTACAGGAATCATTGAAAGAAAAAGAAGTGTTGTTGAAAGAAGTACACCACCGCGTAAAAAACAACATGCAGGTTATCTCCAGTATTTTAAATCTGCAATCATCCTACATCAAAGACGAGGCCGCTGTTGAAATGCTGAAAGAAAGCCAGGACAGGATTAAAACAATGGCATTTATACATGAAAGTCTTTATCAGGGAAAAAATCTTTCGCACGTTAAATTTTATGAGTATGTAAAAAACCTTGTAAGTAATTTATTTCACTCGTATGGAATAAATAAAAAAGGAGTTAGGCTGGAATTTGATTTAGATGAGGTTTTCCTAAAACTTGATACCTCAATCCCGTGCGGATTAATAATAAATGAATTGATTTCAAATGCGCTGAAATATGCGTTTACTGACCGCGAAACAGGGGTGCTTTCAGTTACACTAAAAAAACTCGAAGGCGGAAAACTGAAGCTTGTTATAAGCGATGACGGAAAGGGATTTCCCACAGCCATAAACTGGAAAGATACCGAATCGTTGGGGCTGCAATTAGTTGTAACACTGGCAGGACAAATACGCGGAGATATTCAAATGGAAACAAAAAAAGGAACTACATTTACCATCATTTTTAACGAATAAAAAAATATGTCAAAAATTACTATTCTGGTTGTTGAAGACGAAAGCATTGTTGCAAAAGATATTCAAAACAGTCTTCGCAAACTCGGATACAATGTTCCTGTAGCGGTTTCTTCAGGCGAAGAAGCCATTGTTGCAGCAGATGAAAACAAACCCGATCTGGTGTTGATGGACATCATGCTCAAGGGCGAACTCAGCGGTATTGAAGCAGCTGATCAGATACGCCAGCGCTTTGATATTCCTGTTATTTATCTTACCGCCTATGCAGATGAAAGCACATTGGCAAAAGCAAAAATTACCGAACCCTACGGATACATTATCAAACCATTCAAAGAAATTGATTTGCACACCTCCATTGAAATGGCTTTGTATAAACACAGTAAAGAAAAAGAGGTGCGAAAAGAGCGTGATTTATTTTCTTCAATAGTGTTTGATAAAAATGCAACAGATTGTGTTTTTGTAAGATCAAATTCACGGTTGGTAAAAGTAAAACTGTCAGATATAATGTATGTTGAAGCGCTGAAAGATTATGTTATTATTTATTGCGTTGGAGCAAAATACACCGTACACTCTACCATGAAAGATATGCAGGCAAATCTTATGGATAAAGAGTTTGTGCGTGTTCACCGCTCGTACATTGTTCGGCTGGATAAAATAGCGGCAATTGATTATCCCAACATAGTAATGGAAGATGATAAAAAATTAATTCCTGTTGGCGGCTCCTACAAAGATGATTTGAATAATCGGTTAAAGTTTGTATAAATTTCCCGGAGAGTTTTTTAAAACGCCTGCGGATTATCTGCGGGCGTTGTTGTTTATATATTTGCCGTAATTTGGTTCCGTAGTACAAAGCCCGCCCGAACGCCCGCCTGAATGAATTTATTCGGGCAGGTATCGTTCGATACGGGCGGGGATAGTATGGGGGTTTCCGAAACCCTTGATCCAGGTTCGATTCCTGGCGGGACCAATAATAATTTTAAACGATGAATATGTTTTATACATATGTAATAAAAAGTTTAGCTGAGGACTATTATTATAAAGGACATTGTCATGATATTGAAAAAAGATTAAAGCAGCATAATGCTGGACTCACAAAGTCAATTATAAAATATATTCCGTTTAAAATTGTTTATTTTGAAAAGTTTGATAACAGAAAAAGTGCTATTGAAAGAGAAAAATATTTTAAAACAGCAGCAGGGAGAAAATATATGAAAACAAAATTGGTTCCGTAGTACAAAGGATAGTATGGGGGTTTCCGAAACCCTTGATCCAGGTTCGATTCCTGGCGGGACCACAAAATAATAATCTACTTTCGCACAACTAAAATAAATACAAAATGAATTCAGAACTTTTAAAAGGCGGAGAATTTGTAATCAAAGAAACTGACTACAACAACATTTTTGTTGCCGAAGAATGGAACGAAGAACAACTCATGATTCGTGACATGGTGAAGGATTTTTGCATGAAAGAAATTCACGGAATGGGAATTGAAAAAGCTGCTTCGCTTGATGCCTCCAAAGATATGGATGTTATTGTCGGTCTGTTGAGAAAGTCTGCAGAGCAAGGCCTGTGCGGGCTTTCCATTGAAGCAGAATACGGTGGAATGGATCTGGATTTCAATACCGGACTGTTATTTGGTGAAGCCATTGCGTTGGGATTTTCGTTTGCAACAACTATTGGTGCGCAAACTTCTATCGGTTCGCTGCCCATTGTTTTCTACGGAACAAAAGAGCAGAAACAAAAATACCTTCCCGGAATTGCAGCTGCCAAACTGGTGGCGTCCTATTGCCTTACAGAACCCACTGCAGGCTCAGATGCCAACTCAGGAAAAACAAAAGCAACCATTTCTCCCGATGGAAAACATTACCTCATCAATGGGCAAAAGATGTGGATTACCAACGGTGGCTTTGCTGATATTTTTATTGTGTTTGCAAAAATTGAAGAAGATGAAAATCTCTCTGCATTTATAGTGGAGAAAAACTTCGGAGGAATTCAATTGGGCAAAGAAGAAAAGAAACTGGGTATCAAAGGCTCATCAACGGTGCAGGTTTTTTTCAACGACTGCAAAGTGCCTGTTGAAAATCTTTTGTCGGAGCGCGGAGCAGGATTTAAAATTGCGTTGAACATTCTTAACACCGGTCGTATCAAGCTGGCAGCAGGCTCTATCGGAGGCTGCAAATTTGCAATAGGTCGTGCTGTGGTGTATGCCAATGAACGTTATCAGTTCAAAAAACCCATCAGCGATTTTGGCGCCATGAAATACAAAATCGGTGAAATGATTATGCGTGCTTTTGCAACCGAGTCTGCGATTTACAGAACAGGAAATAATATTGACCGCAAGCAAAAAGAATTTGAAGCGCAGGGAATTGATAAGAGTCTGGCAAAACTGAAAGCAGTGCGCGAATATGCGGTGGAGTGCGCTATACTCAAAGTATATGGATCTGAAGTATTGGACTATACAGTTGACGAAGCTTTGCAAATTCACGGAGGTATGGGCTATGCAGTGGAAACAGGTGTGGAGATGGGTTATCGTGATGCACGCATCACAAGGATTTATGAAGGAACAAATGAAATAAACAGAATGTTATCCATTGCAGAATTGATGAAACGTTCATTTCAAAGCAAAGAAATAAATCTGCTTGATGGCGGGAAAAAGATACCGGGATTTTTATTTATGCAAACATTACCGCTTAAAAGCAAAGCTGGTTTTGATGAAGAAAGAAGAATTGTGCAAAGTCTGAAAAATGTTTTCCTTCTTATTTCTGGAGCTGCCGGAAACAAACTGAAATTAAAGCTTGTTGACGAGCAGGAAATAATCATGAACCTTGCTGATATATTGGCTGAAGCCTACATTGCTGAATCATTGTTACTGCGTGTACAAAAACTTTCGGCTAAAAAAGCCCCGATAGCTATCGGGGTTGACAAAGAACAAGTGGAGGCAATGAAAAAACTATTGCGCTTATTTCTTTACGAGGCGCTTGCAAAAGTCCGCAGAACAGGGCAGGAAGCCATT
>CAMDBK010000122.1 GCA_945889235.1 Chitinophaga pinensis | reverse complement strand
GTCAACACCACCTGAAATATCAAACTTGCGGAGTTTGTAATTTAGGGTAAGCAGTCCTCCGTACCATTGATGATTATTAATGGAACTTCCTAAAATAGTTGTTGACCTTCTTTCACCATTGAAAACATTGTTTGTTCCATAGGCATTAGCGTTATATGCTGACTGAAAATTGTATTGCCCGTTGTTTTCAATTAATAAGGCTGTGCCCTGATAACCTGTTCCTCCACCATTACCATAAGAGGCATAAGCAATGGTTGAAACATAGAAATTATCATTTACTGTCCAGAAATCTTTAAGCATTATTACCGGTTTATGAAAATAGTTTACCCGTTCATTCACTATTTCAGATTTTGCTGAAGCGCTGTCGCCATCGCGGTAACGGATAAGATTTCCCCAATGCTGATTATAGCGTATTCCATAGCCGATTGTACCCGCTGTATCAACACCCAATGAGGCTGCATAGTCTTTATCGTATTTGGTAACCGGATTACGGAAAGCCCGTTGTCCATGGCTTTGCGGAGCACCAAATCCTGAAAGACTGATAAGATGTTTGCCTAATTGTTTTTCTACTTTAAGGTAATAGAACCATGCTTTGGTATAGTTTCTATCAACCCAGCCTGTTGAACTTTTGAATGAGCCTGCTGCTGTTATACCCCATCCGCCTTTAAGCCTTCCTGTAGTTAATGAAAGAATGGTGCGCAACGAGTTGGCGCTTCCTACTTCCTGTTTTATTACAATTCCTTTTTTAGTATCAATACCTTTAGTAATAATGTTAATGGTTCCGCCTACTGCCGGTATTGCCAGTTTGGATGAACCAAGTCCGCGCTGCACTTGCATGTTGCGAACCACATTATCTAAACCAAACCAGTTGCTCCAGTAAACCTGTCCGTTTTCCATATCGTTTTGCGGAACACCATCAATCATAACGGCAACATTGCGTTGACTAAAACCGCGGATGGAGATACGCGCATCACCATCTCCCCCGCCCTGCTGTGTTGCATACACACCGGGTGTTGTGTTCAGTATCATGGGCAAATCCTGATTGCCTAACTGCTCCTGAATTTTTACGGGTGATATGTTTGAGAATGCAACCGGTGTTTCGCGTGACTTGGCTATATCGGCAACTACCTGCACTTCCTGAAGCTGAACCGTTTTTAGTTCAAAGTCAAGCAGCGTTACATTTCCTTTAACAGTTACTTTCTTTTCCTGCTCCAGATATCCGACATAGGTTACTTTAACAACGTATTCACCATCGGCAACCTGTACCGCATACTTCCCGTCAAAGTCTGTAACCTGTCCTTTACCCTGCGCATAAATAATGGTTGCTCCAATAAGCGTTTCGCCTGTGGTGGCATCTTTAACAACACCTTTAAGCCAGCCTTGCTGCGCAAAAAGAGATGAAGCAAGAAGTAAGAAGCAGGAGACAAGAAACAAGAAACGACTCATTGTATTAACTATGATAGAACGCAGATTATTATGATTGTTAAGATTAATTAAGATTTAAAAATCTGCGCCAATCATAAAGATCATAATAATCTGCGTTCTATCCTTCTTTAACGAATAGTAACCTTCTTAACTGCTGTACCTGCTTGAGTATGGATTACGGCAATGTAAAGCCCTGCTGAAATACCCGGAACAAAAATGCGAACTGCTTTTTTATTGTCTGCATTAATGGTTGAAACCAGTTGTCCGCTTATATTCCATACTTCTACTTTGCTGATGTTTTCACTTGACTTAACAAAGAAATTATCAGATGCAGGGTTGGGATAAACAGTTGTTTTTGCACTCAGTTCATTTTCGCTTATAGCGTTTGCATTGCACGAACAGTTATGACTTCCAAGATTAGTAAACGTATTCATAGCTAATGAATCCCATTCAGCAGATACATCCCATTGGTTTAATCCGGGGTTTACAGTTGTTCCGGTGGTAACGTTTGAGTGGCGTACTAAGGTTTGGTCTTTTGTCCAGTAGGCGTTTTGTCCATCGGTGTAAGGAGCAACGTTGGTCCAGCCTCCGTTGGGTGATGTTCCACCGTTTCCGTTTAAAGGGCGTTCACCTATTACTGCAAAAATATCTACGTTGCTCCAATTGTTTCCGCTTTTCTTTTGCAGTGAAAAAGCATCGTCACCGTTAAATGAAAGTGTGTTGCTGCCTTGTGTATTTGGAAGTGCCGGATCACTATCATAAACCGGTGAGTAGAAAGCACCGTTAACTGAATTAGCAATAGCAAGTAAATCAGAAAAAAGAATGGTATCAGCTCCTGTTGAAGAAGGATTACGTTTATCCAGAAAGGCTACATACGTTCCGTACGCAGGCACGCTTCCTGAAATGGGTTGTACATAACGTACATCCAAATCTGATGTTGTTGAACCGTTATCCCAGCGTACAATGCGGTAAGCTCCGTCAAGAGAAACAGCTGCTCCGGTTGGGTTATAAATCTCCAATGCTTTGTTATTAAAACTGCCTTCAACATATTCAGAGAAGAACAGTTCGTTGCAGGATGGCAGAACTCCGCTTTGTGCAAAGGAGTGAGAAAGTGAGAAGGTGAGAAGTAAGATGGTGAGTAAATGCTTTTTCATGTAAATGTTTTTTTGAATTAGGCTGCAAATGTATAAGAAAAGATGTAGCATCAAGTTTACCTTTCTGTTAAATAAAAAAAGGCTCTGTTTATTGTTAGCTTTGCGCCCTCAAAAAAACAGCGCGTGAACCTTCTTTCCATCGAAAACCTTAGTAAATCATACACCGAAAAGGTGTTGTTCCAAAATATAAGTTTTGGTTTGGAGAAAGGACAGAAGGTAGCCTTTGTAGCCAAGAACGGAACAGGCAAATCAACGCTGCTGCGCATTATTGCCGGTAAAGAAAAAGCCGACAAAGGCAACTGCATTCTGCGTAACGATACCAAAGTTGGTTTTCTTGACCAGTCGCCTGTGTTTGACCCTAACAAAACGGTGATTGAAGCGGTGCTTGATTCATCGGGCGAGGTAATGAATGCGGTAAAGGAATATGAGATTGCGCTTAATCATCCTGAACGAGAAAGAGAATTACAAGCTGCGTTTGACCGCATGGATAGCCTTCAGGCATGGGATTACGAACAACGCGTGCATCAGATACTTTCGGTGTTTAAAATTACCAACCTTGAACAAAAAGTTGAAAAACTTTCAGGCGGACAAAAGAAACGTATTGCCTTGGTAAAGCTGCTGGTTGAAGAACCCGACTTGCTTATAATGGATGAGCCTACCAACCACCTAGACATTGAAATGATTGAGTGGCTGGAAGAATACCTGAGTAAAGAAAACATCACCTTGTTTATGGTTACGCACGATCGATGGTTTCTGGAAGTTGTGTGTAATGAAATTATGGAATTAGATGGCGGTGATATTTACCGCTACAAAGGAAACTACTCTTACTTTTTGGAGAAGAAATCTGCCCGCGAAGAAAATGACAGTACTAATAAGGACCGCGCCCGTCAGTTTTTGAAAAAAGAGCTGGAATGGATACGCAAGCAGCCCCGAGCGCGCGGAACAAAATCAAAATCGCGGGTTGATGCTTTTCATGACCTGACGGAACAAACAGGCAAGAAAAAGAAGGACGAGAAATTGGAACTGGAGATAAAGTTAGAACGCTTGGGCGGCAAAATCCTTGAACTCTATCATATCAACAAAGCGTTTGGCGATAAGATGGTGCTGAAAGATTTCAGCTATAAATTCCGCCAGGGCGAAAAGCTGAGTATTATTGGAAAGAATGGTGTTGGCAAAAGTACATTTCTGAATATTATTACGGGCAAAGAGCAGCCCGACACAGGCAAAGTGATTGTGGGCGAAACGGTTCAGTTTGGCTACTACACGCAAGACGGCATGAAGCTGAATGAGAACATGCGCATGATTGAAGTCATCAAGGAAATCGGTGACCATATTCCGTTGGCAAAGGGTAAAACCATGAGTGCATCGCAGTTGCTTGAGAAATTCCTGTTCCCTACTTCATCACACTTTACGCTTGTCGGTAAACTGAGCGGTGGTGAAAAACGCAGATTGTATTTGCTTACCATACTTATTAAGAACCCCAACTTTTTAATTCTTGATGAGCCTACCAATGATTTGGATATTATGACGCTTCAGGTGCTGGAAGATTTTCTGGAACAGTTTGCCGGTTGTCTTATCGTTGTTTCGCACGACCGTTATTTTATGGATAAACTTACGCATCACACCTTTGTTTTTGAGGGCGAGGGAATAGTGAGGGATTTTAACGGAAACTATTCGCAATACAGAGAGGAAGTGGAAAGCAAGAAGTTAGAAGTCAAAAGTCAAAAGTCTGAAGCTTTAGCCATTAAAGCTGTCACTTCGAGCGTAGTAGAGAAGCAACACAAAGAAGAAATCAAACCAGAAGAAAAGCCAGTTGAGAAAACAAAACCCAAAGTAAAACAACGTATGGGCTTTAACGAGAAATGGGAATTCTCATTATTAGAAAAAGAACTTCCGGAATTAGAGAAAAAGAAAGAAGCGTTGGTTGAAAAATTAAACTCAGGAATTTCTGATAACGATGAACTGATGAAAGTTTCGGAACAATTGACAGAAGTTATTGCTTCTCTTGATTCTAAAACCAATCGTTGGCTTGAACTCTCCGAACTGGCAGAATAGTTTTTTACACCAGTAATTGTTTTAATAGAAAACACATTGTCACCTAGAGCGTAGTCGAGAAGTAAAAATCAACGCTTCTCGACTACGCTCGAAGTGACAGCCATCTTTACAATTCCTATTATTTTACTTTTATATAATCATCTTCTTCTTTTTCGTAGAAGAAACTGAGTGAACTGTTTGCGCTGATGAATTTCTTCAGCTCTTCAGAGGTTTCAAATGTCTCGTCAATATTTTCAGTTACCGGCACTAAGGTTATCATGGTGCTGCCTTCCGGAGCCACTAATTTATAAAGGTAATAGGTCTTCTTTGTTGTGGCATCATCGTATTCATTCACTTCGTAAAGATTTATAAACGGAACGGAATTAACATTAGAAATAAAACCTTCATAAGTGGTTTTATCAGAACTTGATTTTGTGGTTTTTACAATTTTATAAGTGTTGTCGTCTTTTGCTGTAACTACATATTTATCCTCTTTTGATGAGCGTGATTCATATGTTCCCAGCATTTCTTTTTTCACCTTTACACTTGGTGAATCAATTGGTAATTCAGAACTGTAAGGGCAGCCCGTGAAAAGAAGGATGGCAAAAAAGAGCGTAGAGAGATAAAATAATTTTTTCATTTTTAGTAGTTTGTTTTTTTACAAATATATTCAATTGCATACATCAGCTAATCAGCTTCCCGATAGCTATCGGGACTGTTCATCAGCTAATGCTTTTTCAGCCACTCCTCTCCTATCCTTTTTTCGGGTTCTGCCCCCAGGTTTTTAACCTCATATCCTTTAGGATAACTTAGAATAGGCTCGCGTTTGGTGCGCAAAACAGGATTTTTGCGCAAGGGAATTAGGCGGATAAAGATATTTCTGAAATTCATAATGCCATTTACCAAAGCTCTTAATATAGCCGGGGGCTTGGGATAATGAAAAGCATTAAGCAACGCATCATCCATAAAACAAAACAACACCGGACGAAAAACTGGAAACATAAATTTTGGAACATACCAGCCCAGAAAAAGGTTAAGCGTTGAATCGGCTACTTTGCGACTACCTTCTGCAAAGGCGAAATGTTTCGATTCATATTCTTCATTGAACTTTTTCAATTCCCAAAAGCCTGCGGGAATATCTTTTATGTTCATCCTCCCTCCTACCTCGCGCCAGAAAATATAAGAAGTGTCTAATTCTTTTTGTCCCGAATTACGATAACCAAAACGCTGATTCCAGCGGTATGGCTCTATAACAAAGGTGGACAGCACATACAAAAAATCATCGTTACTGATATTGAAATGTCCGTGAATACGGTTCAACTTACGCAGTGCTTCGCTCCCGCGCGGGCTGTCGTAACCATGCTCCATCATTTCACTCAATATTAAATCGGTATCGTCATAGCGTTTTTGCGGACGCTTTGTAAACTCATGCGTAGCCGCTAAAAGATTTCCAATGCTAGGAACTGCAAATGTGCGGAACAGCGCAAACTCTAGTGAGCGTGCGGTATCCCATACAAAATCATAGTTGGCAATGAGACGGACTATTTCAAGTGTGTCCTTTTCAGGGTCTAAGGTGGCTAACTTTTTAAGTACTTGTTGTTCGCGCATTGCTTTAGTTTAAACCTTCAAGGTTTTTAAAACCTTGAAGGTTTGTTTCTACTTTCCTTGCGGTTTCGGTCTTCCTCTGTGCGGATGATTTGAATTACCACTTTTTTTGAAATGAGGTTTGCCCCCTCCTCCACTACCAAACTTCTTTTTAAAAGGCTTCTCACTGGTAATTTTATAGTCAGGTCCGCTGCTCATAGGTGCAGGCAAAGGAATTTTATTAATTACATTTTCAATCAGTTTTTCAATATCCATGAACTTCTCCACATCATACTGATTGATGAAAGTAATGGCTTCTCCTTTGGTTTCAGCACGGGCAGTTCGCCCCACGCGATGCACATAATCAGCTGCATCACCCGGAACATCGTAGTTAACTACCAGTTCAATATTCTCCACATCAATCCCGCGCGAAAGCACATCGGTAGCCACCAGCACCCGTGTTTTGCGGTTGCGGAAATTGCGCAACACTTCTTCACGTTCATCCTGCTCCAGGTCAGATGAAATGCCCATAACATCGGGAGTTACTTTCTTTATTTCCTTTACAATATCACGAATGCTGATTTTGCGCGAAGTAAAAACAAGGACACTTTGATAATCTTTGCTTTTGAGAATTGATTTTATCAACTCAGGTTTTTGTGTGTCATAAACGAGATACGCACTTTGCGCAACACCCGCTGCCGGCTTGGCAATGGCAATGTCAATGCGTTCAGGATTATTTAAAATTTTTTGTGCAAGTTCTCTTATTTTAGGAGCCATAGTAGCAGAGAACATCAGCGTTTGTCTTTTCTCGGGAAGATATTTAACAATCTTCATCAGGTCTTCATAAAAACCCATGTCCAGCATGCGGTCGGCTTCATCTAAAATAAGATGTTGCACATTATGAACTTTCACATAACCCATGTTCAGGTGACTGATAAATCTTCCGGGTGTAGCAATTACTACATCAGCACCTTCGGTCAGTGCACGCTTTTCCTGTTCCCACGAAATGCCATCACGCCCGCCATAAATAGGAATGGAATGTATGTTCAGGAAATACGCAAAGCCTTGCATAGCTTGGTCAATCTGCAAAGCAAGTTCGCGTGTCGGGACAATAATAATGGTATTGATATCGCCTGTATGATTACGAAAAATGCGGTCAATAACCGGAAGCAAAAATGCTGCTGTTTTTCCTGTTCCTGTTTGTGCACAACCAATTAAATCTTTGTGCTGCTGAATAATGGGAATAGCCATTTCCTGAATGGGAGTTGCTTTTTCAAAGCCCATGCTGTCAAGCCCTTCTGTAAGTTCTTTGCTGAAATTAAATGATGAGAAATCCATAGATTTTTTTGCGCTGTTACAGAATATACTGAACAGCCGAAGTAATTATTTTAATGCATCTGCATTAATACCCATTGACGAAAAACCGCCATCGTGGTAAAGGTTTTGCATGGTTACCATGCGTGTATAATCCGAGAAGAGCGATACACAATAATTGGCACAATCTTCGGCTTTTGCATTTCCGAGTGGCGACATTTTATCGGCATAACCGAAGAAATCCTGGAAGCCACTTACACCGCTGCCTGCAGTTGTAAAGGTTGGAGATTGTGAAACAGAATTAACGCGAACTTTTTTGTCTTTGCCATAGTGATAACCAAAACTGCGGACAATAGATTCCAATAATGCTTTTGCATCAGCCATGTCACCATAATCAGGAAATACGCGCTGTGCGGCAATGTAAGTAAGTGTTACAACAGAACCCCATTCGTTAATTGCATCCATTTTTTTTGCGCATTGCAAAACGCGGTGCAATGACATGGCACTGATGTCAAGCGTTTTATGAAAGAATTCATAACTCAAATCTGTGTAAGGTTTTCCTTTGCGTACGTTGGGCGACATGCCAACCGAATGCAAAACAAAATCAATTTTTCCGCCCAGCACTTCCATTGATTTTGTAAAAAGTAGTTCAATATCTGCATCCAATGTTACATCGGCAGGAATAACTTCAGCGTTAGTTGCTTCTGCAAGTTTTTTTATTGTGCCTAATCGCAAAGCCACGGGAGCATTGGTAAGCGTGAAGGTTGCACCTTCTTCTTTGCATTTCATTGCTACTTTCCATGCTATTGAATTTTCATCCAAAGCACCGAAGATGATTCCTTTTTTTCCTTGTAAAAGATTTTTAGTCATGATAA
>CAMDBK010000121.1 GCA_945889235.1 Chitinophaga pinensis | reverse complement strand
AAAAACTTCCGCTGATAAAAGATATTCTTACGAGACTATATGAAAACAGCAATGCTGAATACCTGATTTATACCAATACAGATATTATTGTTCTGCCTCAATTTTACGAGGCTGTTGCAAAAATAATTGAACAGGGTTATGATGCCTTTATCATTAACAGGCGCAGGATTCCGAAGGTTTACAATAGTGTAGATGACTTGCCTTTTATTTATTCCGACATCGGAAAATCACATCCCGGTTTTGATTGTTTTATTTTTAAACGTGAGTTGTTTCCTAAATTTATTCTTGGAGAAATTTGTGTCGGAATTCCTTTTGTAGAGGCAACATTGATGCACAATCTTTTTGCTCATGCAGAGAAATGTAAATTGTTTGATGACCTGCATCTCACAACTCACATTGGTATGAACGTAATGCCAAAACGTGATGAAGAATATTATAACCACAATCGAAAGGAATTTGAGAAAATAAAGGAAGAATTACTTCCTTTATTAAGTGTTGAAAAAATGCCTTACGCAAGATATACCTATCCGATGCGTATGTTTAAAAAAGCATTGAATCCTGCAGTATTCACGATGATGAACCTTGAACTGGAAAGAAAATCAGTTAAAGAAAAAATTAGGTTTTTGTGGAATGAACTTCGTTTCCGTTTATTAAAGAAATAATTTCTTCCACATAATTCCGTTCATTACTCAACCTCGGAACTTTGAATTGTCCACCCAATTTATTTTTTGATTTCAACCAGTTATAGAATGTGCCTTGTGGCATTGCTTTTACAAGCGGCATTCGCAAAGCCATATTTTTATAGCGCTTGGCTTCGTAGTCTGAGTTCAACGATTTCAGGGCATTGTCAAGCGCTTCGGTAAAGTAATCAATATTCTCAGGTGCTATTTCAAATTCAATCAGCCATTCGTGCGCACCCGAACTGTTGTCGGTAAAAAAAACAGGAGCAGCAGTATATTCTTTTATTATCGCTTCTGATTTATGACATGCAATTTTTAATGCTTTATCAGCGTTGTCAATAATTAATTCCTCACCAAAAGCATTGATGAAATGTTTGGTGCGTCCCGAAACTTTTATGCGATAAGGATTGAGTGAAGTAAACTGAACAGTGTCGCCAATTTTATAACGCCACAAACCGGCATTAGTGGAAATAATTAAGGCATAATTTATTCCTGTTTTTACTTCAGAAAGTGAAAGCGTTTTGGGGTCTTCTTTTCCTTCTTCTTCGAGCGGCATAAACTCATAATAAATGCCGTAGTCCAGCATCAGCAGAAGCTCCTGTGAGTTACGCTGGTCTTGTATTCCAAAGAAGCCTTCTGATGCAGTGTAGGTTTCTAAGTAATGCATTTTTGATGAAGGAATTATTGCTTTGAATTGTTCGCGGTAAGGAGTAAAACTGACAGCGCCATGAAAAAACACTTCAAGGTTGGGCCACACTTCGTGAATGTTTTTCTTGCCGGTTTTTTCAAGAATAAAACGCAATAAAACCAATGTCCATGAAGGAACTCCCGAAAGACTGGTTACATTTTCGCTGATGGTGGCATCCGTCATTTTATTTATTTTTTCTTCCCACTCATTCATCAACGCAATCTCCAGATTAGGTGTGCGGATAAACTCAGCCCAGTAAGGCAAATTCTGCATAATGATAGCAGACACATCACCGTAATACGATTCATTATCAACCGAAATTACGCTATGTGTTCCACCCATGGCAAGCCCTTTTCCATCAAACAAAAGTGTGTCGGGATAATTGCTGCAATACAACGAAAGCATATCTTTTCCTCCACGGTAATGGCATTCTTCCAGCGATTCCTGGCTTACCGGAATGAACTTACTTTTATCACTCGTTGTGCCGGATGATTTTGCAAACCATTTTATTTCGGTGTTCCACAAAATATTTTGTTCTCCTTCCATCAGGCGCTGAACGTAAGGCTTAATGGCTTCGTAATCCTGCACCGGCACACGCTTGCGGAATGTTTCGCGGTTGCGGATACTTTTATAATCATAGCTTTTCCCCCACTCGGTATTTTGTGCGGCATTGATTAGTTTCATCAACCACTCAGCCTGCACATCGTGCGGATATTTCATAAAAAGCTCGATCTGGTGCATCCGCTTTTTCATCAGCCATGATATGAGAGAGTTTATAAGCATTCTTTTAATTATTTTATGGTTAAATTGCTAAATTGTTTTGGGCAAATGCACCAACAATTTAACAATGAAACAATTTAACCTTTCTTGTCTTTAAACCACGTTTCAATTTCTTCCAAAGACAATGCATTAAATGTCATTTGTTTTGCCAATCCGCCTTTGCGCGCAGCCAATGTTCCGTAGTGCATATCATGATAACCTTCCATTTTATGTGCATCAGGATTGATGGAAACCATCACACCTTTTTCCATACAATAAGGAATCCATGTCCAGTCAACATCTAAACGATTGGGATTTGCGTTGAGTTCAATAACCACTTTATTTGCAGCGCAGGCATCAATAATTTTTTTGTGATCAATCGGGTAGCCCGGCCTTGATAACAACAGCCTTCCGGTTGGGTGTCCAAGAATTGTTGTGTGTGGACTTTCAATCGCACGAATTAATCTTGCAGTTGCTTTTTCTTCATCCATCTTCATCGCGGAATGTATTGATGCTACTACAAAATCAAACGTAGAAAGAATTTCATCATTGTAATCCAATGAGCCATCTGGCAAAATATCTGCCTCAATACTTTTGAAAATTCTGAAAGGGAAAAGTTTTTGATTTAGTTCATCAATCTCTTTGTGTTGCTGAATAATTTGCTCAGGTTTTAAACCTTTTGCATACACTGCATACTGCGAGTGGTCGCTGATTCCAAGATATTCATAACCCAACTCTTTGCAATAAGTTGCCATCTGTTCCAGCGTATGAACGCCATCACTGTAAGTGCTATGATTGTGCAAAATCCCGCGCAGGTCGCTGAGTTGAACAATATCGTTCAGTTTGTTTTGTTCGTTTAATTGTTTCTCAAATTTTCCTTCGCGTAATTCAGGAATGATAAAATTCCATCCTGCATTTTTATAAATTTCTTCTTCTGATGAAGCTCCACTTATCTCAGTATTACCGAGCAAAGAAAGGTGTTCTGACGTTGCAGTAGATTTAAACAGCGTTGAATAAAAATCTTCTTTTTTGCAAAGAAAAACTTCAACAGGAATAGAATTATTTAACCTGAAAGAAATTATTTCACCTTCTTCTTTCCATTCTGAGATTTCAAACGCTTTTTGATTATTAAGGAAAGAAGAAACATCTCCTGTTGTCGTAACAACCAACTCAATTTTTTCTAATTCATTACATTTCCTTCTTATCTCTCCAGTTAAAGAGACCTGTTCTGCAACACCTGATTTTTCAATAGTTTCAACAAGTTGTAACGCAAGTTGTTCTAATTTTGCATAAAGAAACTTGGAAGAATTTGCATGAATAAATTCTATGCTTTTTATTACTTCTGTCTGAGTTTTATCTCCAAAACCTTTCAGGTCAACCAAACGATTTTCGTTACATGCATAAAGTAATTCGCCCAGCGATTCCACCTCCAGTTCTTTCCAGATAGTTCGTACTTTCTTTGGTCCCAGACCTTTTACAGAAAGAATTTCTAAAACACCAACCGGAGTTTGTTCCAGTAAATCCTGCAAATCTTTCAGCGTTCCAGTAGAAATTATTTCATTGATTTTCGCATGTGTTCCTTTTCCGATGCCTTCAACCTTCGCAATTTCTTCCGCGCTCATGTTTTCCAACGGCTGAGGCAAACGTTCAATTTTAAAGGCATTCGCCATGTATGACTTTGCCTTAAACTCGTTGCCATCGTGCAGTTCTGTGAGTTTTCCCGTAAGTTTAAAAATGCCCGCTATTTCTTTGTTGGTCATGTTTGCAATATTAATGGAAAAATAATTCGAATTACTTGTTTAGAACCATTCTAAATCAATGCAGAATTACTAATTTCGCGTAGTTTTTTAAAAATATGGAAATAACAAAAGAAAAAGTACTTGATGCGTTGAGCAATGTAATTGAACCCGATTTGGGCAAAGACCTTGTTACACTCAACATGATTAAAGATGTGGCAGTTGATGGCAAGAAGGTCAGTTTCACCGTTGTTCTTACTACTCCCGCTTGTCCGCTGAAAGAATTGATTCATAATGCCTGCGTAAATGCAATAAAACATTTGGTAGACATGGAAGCGGAAGTAACTGTAAGCATGACTTCAAATGTAACCTCCAAACAAAGCAGCAAAGCTTCTGTAGCAGGCGTGAAAAATTTCATTGCTGTTGCCTCAGGAAAAGGCGGTGTGGGAAAATCAACCATTGCTGCCAATCTTGCGGTGGCATTATCCATGCAGGGAGCAAAAGTTGGAATACTGGATGCCGATATTTACGGACCCTCCATGCCAATAATGTTTGATGTACAAAACGAAAAACCGGGTGTTAGAAAAGTTGAAGGAAAAAGTTTGATGATTCCTGTTGAAAATTATGGAGTAAAAATTCTTTCCATCGGATTTTTTGCCGAAACGAATCAGGCGGTTGCTTGGCGCGGACCAATGGCCACCAAGGCTTTGACACAAATGTTTTTTGATGCTGACTGGGGCGAACTGGATTACTTAATCATTGATTTACCACCGGGAACTGGTGATATTCATCTTTCACTGGTGCAGGCTGTTCCGCTTGCGGGAGCTGTGATAGTAAGCACTCCGCAGGATGTTGCATTGGCTGATGCCCGAAAAGGTGTTGCTATGTTTCAGATGCCGGCAATCAATGTTCCTGTTTTAGGAATTATTGAAAATATGGCTTGGTTCACACCTGAAGAATTACCTGAAAATAAATATTACATCTTCGGAAAAGATGGAGCAAAATCTTTGTCAGAACAACTTAACATTCCGTTGCTGGGACAAATTCCATTAGTGCAAAGTGTGCGTGAAGCGGGCGATGCAGGAAGACCTGCGGTAATGCAGGAAAACACACCCATTGCAAAAGCATTGATGCAAATGTCAAAAAATGTGGCGCAGCAAGTGGCAATCAGAAATGCAACACAGGCTCCAACTGAAAAAGTTGAAATGATTCGCAGTTAATTTTTGCCTGAATGATAAAAGACAAAAAAATTCTCGATAAAATTGAAAGCGCGTTGCAAACCATGCGCCCATTTCTGGAAGCGGATGGTGGCGATATGGAATTGATTGAAGTAACGGATAACTACATTGCGAAAGTAAAATTGCTTGGCGCCTGCAGCAGTTGTCACATGAGCACAATGACTTTAAAAGCCGGAATTGAGGAAGCAGTAAAAAGGGCTGTTCCGGAAATTATTGCTGTAGAAGCAATAAATATTGAATAAGAAGCCCTAAAAAATATATTTTTGCGAAATTTTTTTCAAGAACGATATGAGTAAAACAACAGAAATAACCAAAGACGTAACCATTCTTTTCGCAGGCGATTCAGGTGATGGAATTCAGCTTACAGGAACACAATTTACTAATACAACTGCGCTTTTCGGAAATGACCTGAGCACGTTCCCGAACTTCCCGGCAGAGATACGTGCCCCGCAAGGCACACTGGCTGGGGTTTCAGGCTTTCAATTGCGTTTCAGCAGCAACGAAATTTACACACCAGGTGATATTTGTGATGTATTGGTGGTAATGAATGCTGCTGCACTAAAAGCAAACATCAAACAATTAAAAACCGGTGGAATAGTCATTGCTAATTCCGATGGCTTTGATGCGAAAAATCTTGGCCTTGCAAAATATCCAGCCGGTGTAAATCCTTTGAAAGATAACTCACTGGAAAAATACAAAGTTCATGAGGTAGATGTTACCAAAATGACTAAAGAATGCCTGAAAGAATCAGGTATGGGAATTAAAGAAATAGACCGTACAAAAAATATGTTTGTGCTGGGCTTTATTCTCTGGATGTTTAACCGTGATATGGATAATACCATCAAATACATTCAGGATAAATTCAAGAAAGTTCCTCAGGTGATGGATGCCAATATCAAAACACTGAAAGCAGGTTACCATTTTGGCGATACAAGCGAAACATTTACCACACGTTTTCAGGTGGAGAAAGCACAACTTGAATCAGGTGAATACCGCAACATCATGGGTAATCAGGCCGCAGCTATTGGTTTGATTGCCGCAGCAGAGCGTTCGGGATTAACATTGTTTTACGGCACATATCCAATTACTCCTGCTACTGATATTTTACATGAACTGGCACGCTACAAAAATTTTGGTGTAAGAACTTTTCAGGCTGAAGATGAAATTGCTGCTGTTGGCTCTGCCATTGGCGCTTCATTCGGAGGTGCTTTGGCTGTTACAGCTTCTTCAGGTCCCGGAATTGCGTTGAAAGGTGAAGCAATCGGATTAGCTCTGATGCTGGAAATTCCTTTGGTAATAATAAACATTCAACGTGGCGGTCCTTCAACAGGTTTGCCAACAAAAACAGAACAATCAGATTTGCTTCAGGCACTTTACGGAAGAAATGGTGAAGCACCTGTTCCGGTAGTTGCTGCGTATTCTCCTTCTGATTGTTTTGCCACAGTTTTTGAAGCTTGCAGAATTGCGGTGGAACACATGACACCTGTTTTCTTTATGTCTGACGGATATATTGCCAATGGTTCCGAACCATGGAAATTTCCAACAACAGATCAGCTTCCAACTATAAAAGCTGTTTTTGCAGAGCCAAGAAATGAAGGGGATGAAAAATTTATGCCTTATAAACGCGATGAAAAATTAGTACGCAAATGGGCTATTCCCGGAACAAAAGGGCTGGAACATCGCGTAGGCGGAATTGAGAAAGAAGACATTACAGGAAATATTTCTTATGACCCAGATAACCACGAGCACATGGTAAAAACCCGTGCGAAGAAAGTAGAAAACATTGCCGATTCAATTCCGCTGCAAAAAATTGACAACGGAAAAGAAAAAGGAAAATTACTGGTTGTTGGCTGGGGCTCAACGTATGGCTCTATAAAAGCTGCTGTTAACGAAGCTATTTCAGAAGGCTACGATGTTTCTCACGCACACATCAAATACCTGAATCCACTTCCAAAAAATTTAGGCGAAATACTTTACAACTTTGAAAAAATTATTGTTCCGGAAATGAATAACGGGCAATTGGTGAAAGTATTGCGCGATAAATATTTAGTACCTGCTGTTCCGTTCAATAAGATAAAAGGAATGCCATTTACTGCCGGAGAAATTAAAGACAAAATTGTTGAAACGCTGAAAAAATAATTTAAATATTATGTCAGAAACTATTGAAAAACCTTATACAGCAAAAGACCTTGAAACCGATCAGGATGTACGCTGGTGCCCGGGCTGCGGAGATTATTCTATTTTAAAACAAGTACAAAAAGTTGTTCCTGAATTAGGAGTCAAGCGCGAAAATCTTGTCTTTGTTTCTGGAATAGGATGCTCATCACGTTTCCCCTACTACATGGAAACATTTGGAATGCACAGTATTCACGGACGCGCCACAGCTATTGCCAGCGGACTGAAAGCTGCAAGACCTGAGTTAAGTGTGTGGATTGTTACTGGAGACGGTGATGCTTTGTCAATCGGAGGAAATCACCTCATCCATATTTTGAGGAAAAATTTCGATGTGAACATTCTTCTCTTCAACAACCAGATTTATGGTTTAACAAAAGGACAATATTCACCTGCATCAGAAGAAGGAAAAATTACCAAGTCATCACCAATGGGTTCTATTGACCATCCGTTTAATCCTTTGGCACTTTGTCTTGGCGCAGATTCTACTTTTATTGCCCGCACCATGGACAGAGATCCGACACACTTGCGCGATGTAATTAAAAGAGCAAATGACCATAAAGGAACTTCAATGGTGGAGATTTATCAGAACTGCAACGTATTTAATGATGGTGCTTTCTTTATTTATACCGATAAAGAAACCAAAGCAGTTGAAACACTTTTCCTCGAGCAAGGCAAACCCTTGATTTTTGGTGAAGGAAAAAATAAAGGAATAAAATTAGACGGTTTCAAACCGGTAATTGTTGATTTAACAGATGGCACATCTGCCAATGATTTGTGGATACACGATGAAGCAGACCGTGTAAAAGCAGGTTTGTTAAGTCGCTTTTTTGATAACCCGAAAACTGATGGACATCTTCCTCGTCCGTTCGGAGTATTCTATACCGAACAACGTTATTGCTACGAAGATGCGTTGATTGAACAAATTACCACAGCCACCGAAAAATCAGGCAAAGGCGACCTGAATAAATTATTAAAGGGCGGAAATACCTGGAAAATTGCTTAAATAAAAAAGGGGCTTTGCGCCAGTCATGGTCGGAAGATTTTTCTTCCGACCTTTTTATTTATTGACTCTCTACTGTTGAAATAAAGGGTTGCTAATCAATTTTACAGCTTATTAATGTTGTGATTTTT
>CAMDBK010000120.1 GCA_945889235.1 Chitinophaga pinensis | reverse complement strand
ATTGGTATGTATTTTCACGGAACTGCAATTGAGGATATTTCTCTTTCAGCAACACTTTTATTTTTTTTACCCAGATATTTACCACCGGTTTTTTTAAGAAACCATATTGGTATGCAATGCTTTCATTGGCTTCAAAACGGTCGTAGTTATCACGTCTGTGCGGCAAACATTCTTCGTAGCGACTCAACAGAAAAAACGAAGCTGCAAATGGGTCAAAAGGCAACACAGATTTTTTGCCTGTAGAGAAAAATGCTTTGGTTTTTTCCCAATCAATAACACTGATATTTTGTTCATTGATTCCTGTTTCAAATAACAGGTTTTTAGCCTGAAAGAAAAGTTCATCACCAACAGGATTGTAAGCATAACTTATTTTGGGAAGTTCGCTTGCAACAAAGGCTTCCTCGTCAGTTGTAAGTGTATAGGAAATACCCAGCATTTCTGTAAAAACCTGTTTGAAAATATATTCAAGACGGTTAGTGATACGATGGGTGTATATCAGCATTTTATTTGCTCGCAAAGGCGCAAAGAGCGCAAAGTTTTATCTCCATTTCCCACGAAGGCACAAAGTTCACAAAGAAAAATCATAACCAATAATAAAAATCCTAATAAATCAGCGTTCTATAATGTTTCAAGCATTTTGCTGCAGATAAATTCCGCAGCTTTTCCGTCACCGAAAACAGCAGGAAAACTCAAATCTTTCTTAGAAGAAAAATAATTATAAGCCGATTTTATTTTCTGCTTGTCAGCGTCTGCGATAATAGCAACGCCATTTTCAACTATTTCTTTCCACTCTGTTTCGGGGCGCAAAACAATAGATGGCTTTTTGAAAAAATAGGCTTCTTTCTGAACACCACCTGAATCAGTGATAATCAGTTTTGCATTTTTCTCCAATACAATCATATCAAAAAACGATGCAGGTGGAACAATCTTGATTTTCTGATTTTTTTTCAGCGTTTCATAAATACCTGAATACTCAGTTCCATTGAGCATTTTCAGTGTCCGGGGGTGAAGCGGCAAAACCATTTCTATGTTTTGTTCAACCGAAATTTCATTCAGTGCTTCCAAAATTGAATTTAATCTTTCTGGATTATCTGTGTTACTGTCGCGGTGAATGGTAACCAAAACAAAATTTCCTGCAGTAAGATTATTTTGTTGAAGAACTTTTGACTTCTTCTCCGCCATCTCCGCAAAAAACAACGTGTTGTCATACATCACATCACCGCAATGAAAGATGCCCGGGTGGTCTTTCTCAAACTTTTTTCTTCCTGATTTTTCTGTGTCTTCAAAGCCTTCACGCAACAAATTGGAATAACCCGTTTTGGTTGGTGAAAACAACAAGGTAGAAACATTATCTGCTAAAATGCGGTTGATTTCTTCAGGCATTGATTTGTTGTAAGAACGCAGCCCCGCCTCAATATGCACAATAGGAACATGAATTTTAGAAGCTGCAATTGCTCCTGCCAAAGTTGAATTTGTATCTCCGTAAATTACTAATGCATCGGGCTTGTGTTCCAACAGTAATTTCTCAATTCCTTCAACCATTCGTGCTGTCTGGTTACCATGTGTTCCCGAACCGATATTTAGATTAAAATCCGGTTTAGGAATTTCCATCTCATCAAAAAACACCTGCGACATATTCTCGTCATAATGTTGCCCGGTATGAACAATACTTTCATGAATTTTGTCTTTAAAAACAGTCCTCACTGCCCTGCTTATTGCAGCTGCTTTAATAATCTGAGGGCGTGCACCCACTATGGTGAAAATCTTTAGCATAAATTATAATAATCCTTCGTCAGCAAAGCTGTAGTAAGTATCGTTGCAAATAATAATATGGTCAAAAACCGCAATGTCTAAAGCCTTTCCGGCTTCTTTTAGTTTTTTGGTAAGCGTAATATCTTCCATACTTGGTGTTCGGTTTCCCGATGGATGATTGTGACAAAGAATTATGGAAGATGCACGTTGTTCCAAAGCAGGTTTGAAAACCATTTTGGCATCTACTACGGTTCCCGAAATTCCGCCTTCGCTTATTTTTTTGTCACTGATTAATTTATTTGCTCGGTTCAGCATTACAATCCAGAATTCCTCATGTGGTAAATCTGAAAGCTTTGAATGAAAATATTCAAAAGCATTGCGGCTGGTTCTAAAATCTTTTCGCTCAATAGCACTGTCTTTGTTTCTTCTTCTACCCAGTTCCATTGCAGCAATGATACTGATGGCTTTTGCTTCGCCAATGCCTTTGAATTTACACAGGTCGCTTACTTCCAATTTGGCAAGTTCAGAGAGGTTATTGTTTACTGAAGCCAATATTCTGCGCGAAAGTTCAACAGCCGATTCTTCATTATTTCCCGAACCAATTAAAATAGCAATTAACTCAGCTTCACTCAATGCTGCTCTGCCATGTGCAAGCAACTTTTCGCGCGGGCGATCGGCCTCTGCCCATGATTTTATGCTTAGTTTGGTTTCGTATTCCTGCATGACGCGACTAAAGTATAAAAATTAAAAAGCCCCTCGCTTTTGGCAAGAGGCTTTTTATGTTTAACAACTGAAATAAATTATTTCAGAGCAGCAACCGTTTTAGTCAGTTTTGACTTCAGGTTAGATGCTTTATTTTTATGAATTACGTTCTTCTTAGCCAGTTTATCCAGCATAGATTTTACTTTAGGAAGTAAAGCAATCGCTTCTTTCTTGTCAGTTGTTGTTCTCAGCTTTTTAATAACTGTGCGGGTTGATTTCTCCTGATATTTGTTGGTCAGGTGTTTCGCTTCGTTAGATCTGATACGCTTTACCGATGATTTATGATTTGCCATTGTGTTTTTAAAAAAGTTATTTGTTAATCGTTATTTGTTAATTGTTTTTTCTAATAACTATTAACCAATAACCCCTTCTTTTTTCCAAAGGGGCTGCAAATATAGAAACATTTTGAAGAAAGCAAACAGTAGCTGCTTACTTTTCATAAAAGTGCATTTCCTTCACGTACTGCCAAACAGCAGGTGCCATCAAATAACTTACGTCTTTTTTATCTTTAATTGCTTGTCTTATAAAGCTGGACGAGATTTCCATTAAAGGGGCATCCGTAATTTTTACTGAAGGGTGTGTTGCGAATTTCCCTCCTTCAAAACCAGGGCGTTTGTAAGCGTAAATGCTGTATCCTGCAAGTAGTTGCTCATAGTTTTTCCATTTAGCGAAGTTTTGCAGGTTGTCGGTTCCCATTATCAATACAAATTTGTGGGTCGGGAATTTTTCGTGCAAATAAGCGAGTGTATCAATGGTGTAATTGGGTTGCGGAAGTTTGAACTCAATAGTACTTGCCTTGAAACCATTTTTAAAAGCAATAGCTTCGCTCACTAAGCGCAAACGGTGGATATCAGCCAAAAGACTTTCTTTCTTTTTAAGCGGGTTGTGAGGCGAAACCACAAACCATATCTCATTCAAATCAGTAAACTCACGCATGTGGCCGGCAATAACCAAATGCCCAATGTGTATGGGGTTGAACGAACCAAAAAACAGACCGATTTTTTTTTCTTTAGCCAAGAGTTATTCCTAAAAATTCAGAAACCAGTTTTTCTGCTTCTTTCTTTGCAGTTTCCAGGTTGTCATTTATTAAAACTTTATCAAACTGTGGAGCATAATCCAGTTCAGCAACGGCTTTATCTAAACGCTTTTTCAGGCTTTCTTCGGTTTCACTGGAACGTGCGTGAAGCCGCTCTTCCAGATGCTTTACTGAGGGCGGCATTACAAAAACTCCTAAAGCTTTACTGCCATATGTTTTTTTCAGGTTTAAACCACCTTCCACATCAATATCAAAAATTACATTTTTACCCAAACTCAAAAGCAAATCTACTTCTGCTTTCAGGGTTCCATAAAATTGATTTACATAAACTTCTTCCCATTCCAGAAATTCATTGTTTCCAATTTTTCTTTTGAATTCATCTGCTGAAAGAAAAAAATAATCTTTTCCGTTTGTTTCGTAATCGCGTTTTGCGCGGCTGGTAGCAGAAACCGAGAATGCAAGATTGAGAGCCGAAATTCCGAGCAGGTGATGAACCAGCGTTGTTTTTCCTGCGCCTGAAGGAGCTGAAAAAATGATGAGTTTACCGGAATTTGACACAGAGATTTATTTTGCGTTGGCGAATTTACGGATAGAACTTTGATATTTTTTGTATATTTCGGATTACCACTAAATTTAAAATATGACAGATTGGAACTTGGTATCGGATGGTCTTCTTACAATTGAATGGATTTTTGAAACTGATAAAAAAGAAAATACAACGAAAACACTTCGTGAATTATGGGCAGAAAAATTTAAAGACAAATATCCTGATGAAAGCAGAAAGCCATTGAATAAGGCATTCTTGTTAATGTCTGCTTCTTTATTATTTGTATATATAAAAGAGAGAGAAGTTAAAATTAATTACAAGAAAATAAGTATTGAAAAATTTAAAATTATTGAGCAAGAAAATGATAATACTTTAAGTAAAAAATTATGCAGAAGAATAAGAAATTCAATTGCGCATGGTAAATTTTATTTTGAAAATGAAGATTTAGTAATGGAGGATTGGAGAATGAAAAAGGAAAATTCTTTTATAAAAGTGTTGCGCAAACTTCATGTTATAAGTCCGCTTCAAAAAAAAGATTACATAAAATTCTCAATACATATAGTTGACTTTGGAAAATTCATTCATGCATTTGCATATGAAGTAAACAGACAAAAGATAGAACAACAAAACAGATAATAAATCCTATTTCAAATACCCTGTAAAAACTCTTTGGGGTAATGAATATACACTTGTCCCGCAAAGCGATTGTCCGTAAGTAACAAAATCAGGATTATCTACATATTCAATAGTAGAACCTGCTGGTAGAATTATTAATCTTAAGTTTTCTTCACTCCTTCGAGTCTCTATATTACCATTAAAACCGCTTGGTTCAGCAATGTAATTATTTCCATTAATTCTAAAATACCCTGGATAAAAATCACAATCCCAATCTCCCCAAGATGGCAAAAAAAGGTATAATTTTTTTCCAACTGGCACTAAATAATTAGTTTGAGTGGAAATAGAAACAAAGGTTGTTTTTTTATCAAATAATAAACCTGTTATAGATTCAGGATTACTAAGACCATTGTTAGAAGGGGAAGTTATAACAGCATTTTCTGGAATAAAATGCCAATTTCCCCAAAGAGTATCACTGCCAAGTTTTATCATTCTATTGGGGCTAAAAATCCAAGAGTGTCGAGATCTGGTTTTTGTATTAAGTATTAAATTTTTTCCTGTAGGAACGGTATATGTTCCATTAATAAAAATTGAAACCCCATCAAATCCATCTGGAAATTGAGGGTCAAAATGTTCATCTACTGTTTTAGCATGTAATGCATAAGGCACAGAAAGCAATTGTGTAGTTCCCATAACTTGAAAATTGCCACCCCCATTTTGGTCAAACTCAGTTTTAAAGAAATAGCTGTCGGTAGCCCAATCAATATCTGCAAAAACCCCACTTGTAACTAATCCTGTTCCAATCGCAAGGGCTACCATTCCATATTGGTCAGTAGTTACAAAATGAAGTTCGGAATAAACAACAGTTCCTGTTATTGTAGTTTTTAAAATACTCATTCTAAAACTCACGTTCTGATTCACAAGAATATTTCCTGCATTATCTCTTGCAACAGCCTGGTAATTGAAAGCTTCAGGCGGAGCCTGAGCAATAGAGAAATTAGCAACAAGAAAAAATGTTACGAGGTAAAAAAGTTTTTTCATGATTTTGATTTTTGGTTGACCAAAAGTAGAATAATTTCTTAAACGGTTGCGGCATTATTAATACTTTTGAGGCATGAGATTTTCCAGTCAACATAAAAACGATATGCGTAAAAACGCACAGATTATAAAAATAAAAACTGATTTACAAACCTCTTTTTCGGAAGTAAGAAAAATCAGCGAAGGGAAAATTAAAAAGCAAACACTCTCTTCTTTTTTGAAGTCACTTTAAATTATGTTAGAAAACGCAAACAACCGCACCGAACTCAGCACACTTGGCGAGTTCGGATTGATAAAACACCTTACGCAAACCATTGAACTCAAAAATCCTTCCTCTGTAAAAGGCGTTGGTGATGATGCTGCTGTGCTTGATTTTAAGGACAAGCAAGTAGTAACAACCACCGACATGCTCGTGGAAGGTGTGCACTTTGATCTGTCCTACACTCCGCTCAAACACCTTGGCTATAAGTCAGTGGTGGTAAATGTTTCTGATGTGTATGCAATGAATGCAATACCAAAACAGATATTGATTTCTATTGCTGTTTCTAATCGTTTTTCGCTGGAAGCACTGGAAGAATTTTATGCAGGTGTTTACCTTGCATGTGAAAAATACAAAGTTGATGTGGTAGGTGGTGACACTACTACTTCCCCATCCGGTTTTGTTATTTCAGTTACTGCAATCGGTGAAGTTGAAAAAGACAAAGCTGTATTTCGTTCAGGTGCAAAAGTGAATGATCTGATTTGTGTAACCGGTGACCTGGGAGCGGCTTATCTTGGCTTGCAAGTGTTGGAAAGAGAGAAACGTATTTTCCTTGAAAACCCGAAAATACAACCCGATATTGCAGGGCATGACTACATTCTGGAACGCCAACTGAAACCCGAAGCACGAAAAGATATTATTGAACTACTGAAAAAACTGAATGTTCAGCCAACTTCCATGATTGATATTTCAGACGGACTTTCTTCAGAGTTGCTCCACATTTGCGAAGAATCAAAAGTTGGCTGTGCTGTTTATGAAGAAAAAATTCCGATTGATTTATTGGTTCACAATACTGCTCTTGATTTTAATCTTGATCCTACCATGTGTGCATTAAGTGGCGGTGAAGATTACGAATTGCTTTTCACCATTGACCTGAAAGATCACGATAAGGTGAAAGATAATACTGCTATTACTATAATAGGCCACATCACAGAAAAAGATGCAGGAAGTAATTTAGTTACAAAAGCAGAACAGTTTATTCCTTTGCAGGCTCAGGGCTGGGATGCGTTACAGAACAGAGAATAATTACTCAGTAAACAGTTTGAAGATGTCATTGCCTAATGCAAAAACCATTAGCGACAATAACAACACCATTCCAACTATCTGCGCATACTCCATAAATTTGTCACCAGGCTTTTTGCCGGTGATCATTTCATAAAGCAGGAACATTACGTGTCCGCCATCCAATGCAGGAATTGGAAGGATATTCATAATTGCAAGAACAATAGAAAGAAAGGCCGTAATGCCCCAAAATCGTTGCCAGTCCCAGGTTTTTCCGTAAGCTTTTCCGATGGAAATAAAACTTCCGATTGATTCGTGTGCATCCTTTACTGTAAACAGAATCTTCATCTGTTTGATATAGCTCTGAAAAGTCTCGTAGCCTTTGCGGATACCTGCAGGAAACGATTCAAATAAGCTAAACTTTTGAACATTAAATTCAAATATTTTTTCATAATTGTGCTGAAAGCCAAGTTTTCCATTTTCAGTAACATCTGCTGATAAGGTTTTTACCTCACCATTTCTGTTTACAACAATTTCTACTGTTTTACCTTTATTCTTGGAAAGGATCTTTGTCAGGTCATTGAAATATATTGCATCTTGGCCATTAATGCTTACAAATTTATCTCCTTTAAGTAAACCTGCTTTCTGAGCAGGTTCATTGGGTAATATCGAGTCTACTGCACAAGGAAAACGGGGTGTAATAAAAGAGTCTTTACTCTTAATCAATTTGCTATGAATTTCTTCCGAAACAGGAACATCCAATTTTTCACCATCTCTTTCTACCTGCACTGATGTTGCAGAATTGAGGATGATCTCAACTGGAATTTTATTGAAGTTTTCTACGTAAACATTTCCCACACTTAGAATCTTGTCGCCATCTTTCAAGCCCATTTGCAGCGCAAGAGAATCACATGCAATTCCATACTTCGCATTTTTTGTAGGCAAATATTCTTCACCCCAAACAAATAACATTGCTGCATAAATCAGGATACCAAGAATTACATTCACTGTAACTCCACCAATCATAACAATCAGACGCTGCCATGCAGGTTTAGAGCGAAATTCCCACGGCTCAGCAGGTAATTTCATTTGCTCTTTATCCATAGACTCGTCAATCATTCCAGATATTTTTACATATCCGCCAAGCGGAACCCAACCAATACCGTATTCAGTATCACCTTTCTTTACTTTAAAAAGCGAGAACCAGGGATCAAAAAACAGGTAGAATTTTTCCACGCGCATTTTGAAAAGTTTGGCAGGGAGAAAGTGTCCGCCTTCGTGAAGAATTACAAGTATAGAAAGGCTGAGTATGAGCTGCGCAGCCTGTATGAGAATGTCCATTTTTTCAGTTTATCAGTTCAGAGGCGTAAATTCTTGCTTCACGATCGGTGTGGACAAAAT
>CAMDBK010000119.1 GCA_945889235.1 Chitinophaga pinensis | reverse complement strand
GCGTTCTAGGAATATCTTTTATATCTTCCACATAATCTGCAACCCTTGTCAACTGACAATAAATATGAGCCGGATGAATCTCTTCAATAATTTCTTCAATGTCAACCTGTGCAAATGCACTGTAAAAGTAGGATGACGAGAAAGGTTTTTTTGTAAAAATATCATGTACCAGCCAGAATAACCTCCAGCCCCATGTAAGTTTAGTGATTTTAATCCGCTTGCAATAACGCAGTAAAATGTCTTCAGCATCTGGATGAATTTCCCCTTCATTTAAAGCAAACAGCGTTACTTCATGTTTCTCGGACAATATTTTCAGATGATTGAACGCCCTGAGTTTATCGCCTTTTTCAAGCGGCCAGGGAACACGTGAAACAATGAAAAGTATTTTCAATTGATTTTAGTTTTTTTCTTAGCCACGAATTTCACCAATTTTCACAAATTTATTAGTGTTAATTAGTGTAATTCGTGGCTTAGTATCATTTCAGTTGCTGCTCGTAAATTAATCCACCTGTTTCAGAGCCATAGATATTTGCCTTTACATTGCCATCACTGAAAAAATCAAGTCTGTAAAAACCATTCTCCATATCATTCATAAAGTTTGCTTTGTAACGGTTTTTATTCACGTGCGTGCGCTTGCTTCCCGATCCGCTAACTAGGTGCGTGTTAGTGCCGTCTTCAAAATATTGAAGCATGTGTTCATGCCCTGCCACTACAATCAAGTGTTCGTATTTATTAAAAACTGCTAACAGCTTTTTTCGCATTTTGTTGTAGCGCGGTTGCGGCATATCCTGAACTAACATTCTGTTTAAACCGATTAAACCAAAAAACTGCAGCGGCATATAATTTACCAATGAACGCAGCGGTTCCAGGCGACTGGAATGATGTCCGTTGGTGAACATAGGATGGTGCGCAGCAATAATTACGTTCTCGTTGTTTTTTGTTGCTGCGTTCAGCAGGCTGTCTAATTGCTTATAAAATTTATCAGTGGTTTGTTTTCTGTTTAAGCCTGCGGGCTTTTGTGTTTTATGAAAAAACTGGCTTTGCAGCCACCATTGTGTATCAATTGCTATCAGGCGGATTTTATCAGTGAGCATAACTGAAGTTGGTCCGGGTAAACCGTTTTGCGGAATAAAAGTATGTTCATTGCGGTTAGCAACTTCAGTAGTTTTAAAATACTCGTCAACGTAGCGGGCCTCTTCTTTAACGTACTTCAGTCCCTGCCATTTTCCTTGTTTCCAATCGTGGTTGCCGGGAACAAAATATACTTGTCCTTTATAGGTTTTCAAGGGTTCTACCTGCGAGAGCAATCTTTTTGTGGACAGCCTGCGTTTCTTTTCTGACTTACTCAGTGTTTCCAAACCCTGCGGGTAAACATTATCACCAAGAAAAATAATGGCGCTGTTGGGTTTTGTCAATGCATCCTGTTGCAGCAAGGTCATTGTTTTGTTGGTAACTGTATCGTTTCCGGCATCGCCAATCAGGTAAATTGAGAAGGAGGGAGTTTGGGCGGAAATTGACAATTGACAATTGACAATTGAGAATATCAGAATAAGTTTTTTCATTGTTTTCAGGGTGCAAACTTAATAATTCAATGTGGTAATAAGTCAATTTGATAATTTGAAGATGCGTTAATTTGAAAATGAACTAACAATTTTCAAATCTGCTAATTTTCAAATTTGTATTTGTAGTTTTACAACATGAAAAAATTCAGTCCTTATATTATTGGTGTTGTGTTTATTCTTGCCGGCCTAAATCATTTCCTCCATCCCGGATTTTACCTAAAGATGATGCCGCCTGTACTTCCTGCACATGAGTTGCTGAATAACATTAGCGGTGCTGCAGAAATTATTCTTGGCTTTATGCTGTTTATTTCCAAAACAAGAATTATTGCTGCATGGGGATTAATTCTGTTGCTGATTGCTGTTTACCCTGCCAATATTTACATGGCGATGGAAGCAGGTAAATTAATTGATGTAAGTCCTGTTGTAGCTTATATCCGTTTGCCGTTTCAGTTTTTGTTTATCTGGTGGGTGTATGGGCAAACGAAAGAAAATAAGAAATAAATATTGTCATGCTGAGCGTAGTCGAAGCATCAATTATAAAGCAGTTAGCAGTTCGACTACGCTCACTGTGACATCCGCCTTAAATAATTACTTTTGCAATTCTAAAAACAATAACCATGAACAAAACACTTCTTGTAATCCTAGCCTGCTTCCTTGTTTCCACCTCCTTTGCACAGGAAATAGCCTTTGAAACCGGGACATGGGCCGAGATAAAAGCCAAAGCAAAAAAAGAAAACAAACTTATTTTCATGGATGCTTTCACCACCTGGTGCGGTCCCTGCAAGTGGATGGCAAAAAATACCTTTACCGATAAATCGGTGGCTGATTATTACAACAGCAATTTCATCAATGCAAAGATTGACATGGAAAAAGGCGAGGGGCTTGATATTGCAAAAGAATACAAGGTTACCTGTTATCCTAACCTGGTTTATATTGATGGGGATGGTAAACTGGTACACCGTGCTGCGGGTTCAATGGATGCTGCAGCTTTTATACAGGTTGGCAAAACGGCTTACACACCTGCAAAAGCATTTTCAACCTATCAGGATAACTACGATAAAGGCGAGCGCAAGCCTGAGTTTTTATTAGCTTACCTTGATGCCTTATCACAAACCTGTTTTTCGGCTACTACCGTTGCCACTGATTATTTTGCTACCGTAAAAGAACAGGATATGCTGCAACAGGCAAACTGGAGTTTGCTCTACCGCTTTATTGAAGATGTAAATGCCGCGCCCTTTTCTTATCTGGTAAAAAACCGCAAAGCCTTTGAAGAAAAATATACTGCCGACAGCGTTAGTCAGAAGATATACGATACCTATCTGCAACATGGTACTGCTATAATAAAGGCAAAAGAAGATGCTGCCGTAAAACTGAAAACCTTTCAAATGGAAATAAGCAATTCGGGAATAGCCCGCGCTGATGAGCTGATTGCTAACCTTAACCTGGCGCTGGCTAAATCACAAAGCAACTGGGTTGCATGGTTTGGCGCAGCTAAAACACTGGCCGAAAACTATTACTCCACCGATGCCAGCTTTTTAAACAATGTAAGTTGGACTGCTTTTGAAAAAGTAGAAGACCTCAAGAAATTAGCCGAAGCTGAGCAGTGGGCAAAGAAATCAACCGAGCTTGACCCTAAATCATATAACTTAGATACCTACGCCAACCTGCTGTTTAAAAACGGAAAAGTAGAACAGGCCATCGCCACCGAAAAAAGGGCGCTTGAACTGGCAAAGGCAGGCAATGAAGATGTAAAGACTTACGAGGATGTGATTAGGGAATTTGAGAAGGGGGTGAAATAAATTACAACCTTCTAACTCATAAATAATTGTATCTTTGCGCCCCATGTTAAAAAAGGGCTATAAAATCATTCTGTTTATGCTGCTGGTTTCGTTTGCATTTTCGTGCAAATACAACAAGTTGCTTAAGAGCACCGATTTTGACCTTAAATACAAAATGGCGGTTGAATATTTCCAGAAGAAAGAATACAACAAAGCTTTTCCGCTTTTTGAGGAGTTGCTTACCCTTTACAAAGGCACCGGAAAAGCCGAAGACATTTACTACTACTACGCTTATACCAATTTCCACATGGGTGATTATATACTGGCAAGCTATCACTTCAACAACTTTGCAAAAACTTTCCCAAGCAGTGCACGGGCGCAGGAATGCAGTTATATGAATGCCTACTGCTATTACCTTGATTCACCCGAAGCCAGCCTTGACCCAACGAATACCTTTAAAGCCATTGACGAGCTTCAGTTGTTCATCAATAAATATCCGCAAAGCGATAGCCTTGACCGCTGCAATATTTTGATTGATAACCTTAGAGCCAAGCTGGAAGAAAAAAGTTATAAAGCATCTATGCTTTATTTCAAAACACAGGATTACCGCGCTGCCATTGTAGGTTTCAAAAACACGTTGAAAGATTTTCCGGATATTGCTTCACGCGAACAATTGAACTTTATGATTGTTAAAGCCAACTACCTGCTTGCTATGAACAGTATTGAAGAAAAAAAAGATGAACGTCTGAAAAACACAGCAGAGGCCTACATTAAATTTATTGATGCTTTTCCTAAGAGCGAATACATAAAAGAAGCAGAAGATATTTATACCAACACCCTTAAAGAACAAAAAAAAAAAATTAATTCATAATCAATTAACTATAACATGGAATCAAAAAAATCAAAAGCATCTAACACAACAATTACCCGCAACATCACACAGTTCGATACAGAAACAAACAATGTGTATGAAAGCGTTGCCATTATTGCAAAACGTGCTAATCAGTTAAGCGCTGAGTTGAAAGAAGAGTTGAACGGAAAACTTGCTGAATTTGCAAGCCATACCGATAACCTGGAAGAAATTTTTGAAAACCGCGAACAGATTGAAATTTCAAAACACTACGAGCGTATGCCAAAGCCTCCGCTTGTTGCAATTCAGGAATTTCTTGACGGTGAAGTTTACTACCGCAATCCTGCGAAAGAAGAGCAAGCTAAGTAATATCTGATTTAATTTCGGATTGCGGATTTTAGATTTCGGATTGTATGCCAATTCGCAATCTAAAATTCGCAATCCGCATTTATAAACAATGTTAAAAGGAAAAAAAATTCTGCTTGGTGTTTGCTCAGGAATTGCTGCCTACAAATCAGCTTTCCTTATCCGCCTGCTGGTAAAAGCCGGTGCCGATGTGCAGGTTGTTATGACACCCGGAGCAAAAGATTTTATAACTCCTTTAACACTTTCCACGCTTTCAAAAAAACCGGTTTACAGTGAGTTTACTTCCGGCACCAATGGTGAATGGAATAACCATATTGAACTTGGACTGAAAGCAGATTTAATAATCATTGCTCCTGCCACAGCTAATACTATCGCCAAGATGGCAAACGGACTTTGTGATAATCTTTTGCTTGCAGTTTATCTCTCTGCGCGCTGCCCGGTTATATTTGCTCCCGCAATGGATTTAGATATGCTGAAGCATCCTGCAACGCAGAAAAATATTGATAAACTGAAATCATTCGGCAACATTATTATCCCACCCGGAACAGGTGAACTTGCCAGTGGTTTGCACGGTGAAGGCCGTTTAGCCGAGCCGGAACAAATCCTGAATTTTGTTGAAGACTTCTTCAGCAGAAAAAAAAAACTCTCCGATAAAAAAATTCTGATTAGTGCAGGACCAACTTACGAAGCCATTGACCCTGTGCGCTTCATTGGCAATCATTCATCCGGTAAAATGGGTGTTGCATTAGCCGAAGAGGCAGCAAAAGAAGGGGCAGAGGTTTTTCTTGTAATTGGTCCTTCATCTGAAAAAACAAATCATCCGAATATTATGCGTACCGATGTAACTTCTGCGAAGGAAATGTATGAAGCCTGCACTGCTCTTTTCAAAAAAACGGATATTGCAATTATGAGTGCTGCTGTGGCAGATTACCGTCCTGCAAAGCCTTCACCCGTTAAAATAAAAAAGAAAGATACTGTTCTGAAAATTGAACTGGAACCAACACAGGATATACTTGCCCAACTCGGAAAAACAAAAAAGAAGAACCAGATTGTAGTTGGTTTTGCTTTGGAAACAAACAACGAAGTAGAAAACGCAAAGAAGAAACTAAAAAGCAAGAACCTTGATTTTATTGTCCTTAACTCTTTGCAGGATAAGAAAGCAGGCTTCCGTCACAACACCAACAAAATTTCAATCATTGACAGCAACAATAAAATAAGTAATTTTGAGTTGAAAACTAAAGAAGAAGTTGCACACGATATTATCGCTCACCTGATTAAAAAAATAAAACATGCGTAAGCTGCTCACGATTTTATTTACTCTAGGATTTTTCTGTGCTTCAGCGCAGGAGTTGAATTGCACTGTTCAGGTAAACTCACAGCAAGTGCAGCAAAGCGACCGCAGAATTTTTGAAACATTGCAAAAAGCCATTTATGAATTTATAAATACCACTAAATGGACCAATGACCAATACCAATTAACTGAGCGTATTGAGTGCAGTATGTTTATCAGTATATCACAACGTGTTTCGGCTGATGAATTTAAAGCAACTATTCAGGTACAGAGCCGCAGACCCATTTATAAAACATCTTATAATTCAACTATTCTTAACACGAATGACAATGATTTTGAATTTAAATACATTGAGTTTCAACCCTTGCAATTTTCCGAATCAACAATGCTTTCAAACCTTACATCTGTACTTGCATTTTACTCGTACATGATTATTGCCATGGATAATGAAACGTTTGCACCAAACGGTGGAGAGGTCTATTTTCAAAAGGCGATGGCAATAGTTAACAATGCCCAAGGTGCCGTTGAAAAAGGCTGGAAACAATTTGAAAGTACCAGTAACCGTTACTGGTTTGTTGAGAATTTTCTGAACCCGCGTTTTAAACTCATGCGTGAAAGTTATTACAAGTACCACCGTCAGGGTTTGGATGTAATGACTGCCGATGTTGAAACCGGAAGAACTGCAATTACCGAATGTTTGAACAACATTAAAAAAGTAAGAACCGACCAGCAGAATGCATATCTGCTTCGGCTTTGGTTCAATTCCAAAGCTGATGAATTAGTTAATATTTATACTACTGCTTTCCCTGATGTGAAAGCAAAAGCAGTTGCCATTCTATCAGAAGTTGACCCCGGCAACGCCAACAAATACAAGAAAATTCTGACTGCAAGTAGTCAGTAATTCCATTTATAATTTATGCTGCAACATCTTTCCATAAGCAACTACGCACTTATAGATAAGCTGGATGTTGATTTCGGTGAAAGCTTGACCATTCTTACAGGTGAAACCGGTGCAGGAAAATCTATTGTTGTTGATGCTTTATCAATGGTGCTTGGGCAACGTGCCGATGTTTCAGTATTGCAGGACAAGACAAAGAAATCCATTGTTGAAGCTGTGTTTGATGTTTCGCCTTATAAGCTTGAAAAGTTTTTCAATAACAATGAACTCGATTACGAAAAATTAACCACCATTCGCAGAGAAATAAACCCTGAAGGAAAGTCAAGAGCGTTTGTAAACGACACGCCTGTAAACCTGAATCTATTGCGTGAGTTGACTGCGCGATTAATTGATATTCATTCGCAGCACGAAGCGCTGACCTTGAAAGAACATTCGTTCCGTGTTGATTTATTGGATGCAATGGCAGGAAATGAAAAACTGATTTCAGAATTCCGAAATGAGTTAAATCAATTCCGTTCGTTGAAAAAAGAACTGGATGATTTACTTCAAAAACAAGAACAGGCAAAGCGCGATGAAGATTATTTCAGCTTTCAGTTTAATGAGTTAGAGGAAGCAAAACTTGCAACAGGCGAAGAAGAAAGCGTTGAAAATGAATTGTCACTTCTAACACATGCGGAAGAAATAAAGCAAAGTCTTTCAAATGCTGTATTGGCGCTGTCTTCAGGTGATGATAATATTCTTGTATTACTTGAACAGGTTAAGAATTTAGTTACTCAGAGTTCAAAATATAACACCGCGCTTTTACCACTGACAGAGCGTATTAAAAGCGTAGTGATAGAACTGAAAGACATTGCAGCTGAACTGGAAATTGCAGAAGCCGATACTGTTTTTGACCCTTCAAAAATGGAGGAGTTGAACAATAGAATTAATGTTATAAATCATTTGTTAAGCAAGCACAGACTGACTACAACAGAAGAATTATTAAATCTTAAAAATGAGTTGGAAGGCAAGTTGAAAGATATTTCTTCTTACGATGACAGGATTGCAGAACTGAAAGCAGAGTGGGAGGGAAGCCAGAAGAAAGTAAATGCCCTTGCTGCATCGCTTTCAGAAAAACGAAAAAAAATTGCACCGCAGATGGAGAAGAAAGTTTGCGAGTTGCTTGCTAAATTGGGTATCCCTAATGCCAAACTGCAAATAAAAATTTCTTCAAAACCAGAACCCGATGATTACGGAAAAGACAATGTGCAGTTTGAATTCTCTGCCAACAAAGGCGAGAGTTTAAAGGAATTGGATAAAGTAGCTTCGGGTGGTGAACTCTCACGTTTGATGTTGTCATTTAAATCAATTCTTGCTGAGCATAAAAATCTTCCGGCAATTGTTTTTGATGAAATTGACACAGGCGTTTCGGGCGAAATTGCCGGCAAAATGGGAACCATCATGAAAGGCATGTCGGTAAATATGCAGGTGATTGTGATCACGCACTTGCCACAGATTGCAGGCAAAGGCGAATTTCATTTACAGATTTACAAAGAAGAAAAAGCAGGTAAAACTTATACCCGCTTAAAGAAATTAGGCAAAGACGAACGCATTATTGAGATTGCAAAAATGCTGAGTTCGGGAACTCCGACTGAGGCTGCAATTAAAAATGCAAAAGAATTATTGGTGAAAAATTAATAGGTTTGTCATGTCGAGCGTAGTCGAGACACTTTATAATTATAGCTTCTCGACTA
>CAMDBK010000118.1 GCA_945889235.1 Chitinophaga pinensis | reverse complement strand
TTTTGGAATCTTTCAATGATTCAAAGTTTGGGATTGGTTCAGTTTCGACTTATTATTTACTTGGTCGCACTTATTATAGGAGGCACATGCTCATACTTTTTAATCCTGAAATATGAAGCAAGAGGGGCAGCAATAGGTTTATTTATTTCGTATACTATAATTACAGCTTCATTTACAGCAAAAGCATTTAATAAATTAAACAGGCTCATTAAGCAAGGCTAAATTTTAAACAACTGATTTGAATCAACAATTACTTAAAGCGATTAATGAACTTGTCAATGTAAAACCATCGGGTCTTACAGAAAAAATCATAGCTTCTTTGAATTCAGGTTGGTTTATTTACTACAAAGCCTCAGGAGTTCTAACTCAGAACCGGGAAAGAAAAGACAGTAAGGCTTCTCAAAAAGAAACTGTTCATATTGTGCCATACACCGGTGAAAATGCAGCAGTAAAAAGCATGATGAACTATTTGGATAAAAACCTGAATACTGATCTTGTTGGTGCATATATTCATGGAAGTCTTGCAACGGGCGAAGAAATTGCTTACAGCGATTTCGATGCACTTGTAATTATTAAAGACGAAGTGTTTGAAAATAAACAACGCTTTATCAAGGTTTGCAGAAAATTAAATGCATCATTGCGGATAATGTATGAATACGATCCTTTGCAGCATCATGGATGGTTTGTGTTATGTGAGTCTCATCTGAAAAATTATCCTGTAACTTTTTTCCCGCCTCAGCTTTTTCCATATTCAAAATCGTTGCTTTCCTCTTCCGGAAGGCAACTACACATTAATTTTGAAAATACAGCGTGCGATTTTAAAATCCCAGCTATCAATCTTATCACTGAACTGGAAAAAAAATTATCACTTCGCAACATACCAGAAAATGCATTTCAGTTAAAGTCAATATTAAGTGAGTTTATGCTATTGCCAGCTTTCTTTTATCAGGCAAAAAACTCAAAATCAATTTACAAAAAATTCAGTTTTACTGAAACAAAAAAATATTTTACAGAACAAGAATGGGTAATAATGGATACAGTTTCAGAAATAAGAAAAAATTGGAGAAAACCTGTTTTTAGAAATAGAATAATTAAAAATATTTATAGCAGCGAAAATTATTTAATTAAAAAACTTGTAAAAAAACTCCCCCTTTTTTTTGATAATAATAACTTGAACTTCGACATAAAAATACAAATGTTGGATTTTATTAAGGCTGCAAAGGCAAAGATTTAAAAGATGGTTTTTGAGCACGTAACATATAAGAAATGAAAATTATCCAAAAACCGGAATTACGTAATGTATCCGGATACAATAATGCCATAGAATGTGCTACAGACATACTCACTAAATGTGACGGAATAATTTCTGTATATCAATTTGGAGGCATTCAATCTCCCGGAATTTCAGACATTGATTTATTTGCTGTATTTGAAGATAACGTTAAGTGCGAAAGAAATATAATTAAAACTCTGCCAACAGAATTTCAATATTACTGGACTCATGGAATAGCAGGGTTGAGTTATTCCTTTTACCAGAAAAATTCATCTTACACTCTTTGGCATAATTATAAAACCCTTTGGGGAGAAAATATAAGTTCAGAGCAGACAATTTCTGAACAGGAATTGATTGTTTTGAAGCAGCAAATAGCACTTGAGTTCTTGTTAAAAAATTATATCGACCTTAATGTTCAGAAAACGTATGGCACCTTAAAGCTGCGTCCAACTCTTCAGGCGTTGAAAGGTTTAGTTTATGATTTTGAATTTCTTGGCATAACTTCAGGGGAAGTGCACCAATATTTTTCTGACCTGAGAAGATATATCAACGAATGGTTCTCACAAGAATGGTATGAAGACAAAACAAGTGAATGGTTTCTTGATTTTCTGAGTTACTACGAAAAAGTTTTGCCGGGACTTTTTAGTGATAAAGAGATTTTTATTCCATTCAAAGAAAAATATATGTTTTCAAAAAATATTGAAATAAAAAATGCAAAGGATTTGAAGTTTACTCATCATGGAATTTCATTACCTGTAAACCTATTCCTCGATCAGAAAAAATTCTATAATCTTCACCACCGGTTAAATAATTTTAAGTTTTATTTTCCTATTACAAATAAACCCCACTCGCCCATTCTCAACGATAGATATAATTTTATGCTGAACATGAAGAAATATAATTCGCAATATTTGCCTAATTTTATGTCACAGACAAGCAGTTTTCTTTCAAACTTATTTTAACCGAATTATTTAGTTATTACTTTGAAAACAAAACTACTTGTTTTGCCCGGGCTTTTTCCTGAAAATGAAAATGATATAAAAGGAATTTTTGTCCTGGATTATATCTCGGCAGTGAAAAGTTTTTGTGAAATAAAAGTTTTTATTATCCAATTTACAGGAAATAAAAAAGGGTTGCATACAGAGGTTCAGAACGGAATAAAAATTTATCGTTACTCACTTACCGGTAAAAGTAAAATATCAACAGTAGAAAAAATGCTTCTTTATCCTTTTTGGTTTATTAAAGGATATATTACCATTATTAAAGAGTTTAAAGAAATAAAATTAATACATACGCACGGGGGAGTTTTGTACGGAACGCTTGCTGCCCTTGTAAAAATTGCAAAAAAAATTCCATTTGTAAATACGGAGCATACCGGACCGTTCTCAAAAATATCATCCCCCTTTTTTACATCCATACTTTTTCGCTTTGCAATGAAAAAATGTGCTTGTTTACTTACGGTAAGCAACCATCTTAAGAATGAAGTTGAAAAAAGCCGAATAAATACAGCCCCTATAAAAGTTACCTATAACCCCGTTGACACCGAGCTTTTTAATTACAATAACCGATTACAAAAAACAAAAAACATTTTATTTGCCGGAAGATTGGAAAGCTACAAGGGTGGGTTTAAAACAGTAAAAGCTTTTCATACGCTCATTAACATTTTTCCGGAATGGACATTGACAATAATAGGTAATGGACCTGAAAAAATAAAAATAGAAAATTATATTGTTCAGCAACCTGAGTTGAAAGGAAAAATATTTTTAAAAGGGAAACTACCTAAAGCACAAATTGCTACAGAAATGAACAAAGCATCATTATTTGTTTTTCCAAGCGAACATGAAACCTTCGGGCTGGTAGTTGCAGAAGCAATGGCAGCAGGTTTGCCAGTGATTACAACAAAAGGGACAGCAATGGAGGAATATGTAAATGAAAAATGCGGACTTTTGGTTAGCCCCGAAGTAGAATCAATAGCAACTGCTATGCAATCTATCATTCCAAAAATTAATGAATACAATTCTTTAGAAATAAGAAACCAAATAGTAAATAATTTTAGCTTCGGGGTTTTTGGTGAACGAATGCAAAAAATATATCAGCAAGCACTATGTGTGGAATAGCGGGAATAATAAAGGCGAGTGGCATTGATTCTCGTCAGCTCATAAGTATGTCTGAATCATTGAGACACCGTGGACCGGATGATGAAGGTTTTTTTATTATTGACAAAGGAAAGTCATCATTTCTCACAGGAAATGATTCTGTATACAAACAGCATGAACACATTTCACAATTAAAAAATCCGGAAATTTCACTTGGTTTTGTTCACAGACGTTTATCCATTCTTGATTTAACCGTGGCAGGTCACCAACCCATGAAACTACCTGATTTTGAGGGGGTAATGACATATAACGGTGAAGTTTATAACTACCGTGAATTGCGTGAAGAACTCAAAACATTTGGATACACGTTCTCTTCAGATTCCGACTCCGAAGTCATACTACGTGCCTTTGCCCACTGGGGAAAAGAATGCGTAAAAAAATTCAAAGGCATGTGGGCTTTTGCTATTTTTTTACCCACCAGCAACACCGTTTTTTTTTCCCGTGACCGTTTCGGAATAAAACCGCTCTGTTACTTTCTGAAAAACGAAACACTTGTTTTTGCGAGTGAAATAAAAGCCATTACAGTTTCAGGTGAGTATACCCCTGAATTAGAACAAAAAGCGCTTTACGAATACCTTGTTTATGGAAGCCTGAATGAAAAAAAACGCACTCTTTTCAACAATGTTTTTGAATTGCCTGCCGCACACAATATGGTTTATGACATTACCGCTGCAAGCCTCTCTTGCGAAAAATATTACGACCTTGAAAAAACGGTATCAGAAAAATTAAATACCCGTGAACAATTTACCGGTGAAGGATATTTATCAACACTGGAACAATCTATTAATATTCATCTGCGTTCCGATGTGCCGGTGGGATCCTGTTTAAGCGGTGGGCTTGATTCCAGTTTGCTGGTTGCACATGCTGCGCAACTTACAGGCAGCAGGTTTCATACATTTACCGCAACCTTTAAGGAAAAAGAAATTGACGAAAGTTATTTTGCAAAACAAGTTATTGCGGGCTTTTCAAACATAACTCCGCATTTTACCGAACCCTCTTCACAGCAATATTGGCAAGATATTGAAAAACTTATCTGGCATCAGGATCAGCCGATTGCATCAACTTCCATGTACTCACAATGGGAAGTAATGAAACTGGCTGGCGCTAATGGAACCAAAGTGCTTCTTGACGGGCAGGGCGCTGATGAAACGCTTGGAGGTTATGCCAACTTTTCAGGTGTTTTTTTATTAAATCTTCTGCTCAAAGCAAAGTTCAGCCTTTTTTTTGCTGAAAAAAATAAACTGAAAGAGCAGCGAACATTAAATCCCTTGCGCGAAATGGGCAGAGCTTTTTTCTACAAGCTGCCCGGTAAACTTAAACAGGTTGCACGTAACAAAAACCGCATCGGCAACAACCTGTTAAACGAATCATTTAAGAACAATTTTTCCGGAATAACTTTTCCGCTTTACAAGGCTGCAACCTTCAGAGATGCGTCTGTAAGTGCAGTTAATTCAGGTTTGCAAAGCCTGCTAAGATACGAAGACCGTAATTCTATGGCTTTTTCCATTGAATCAAGAGTTCCCTTTCTGGAACATGAAACAGTAGAATATGCTATTTGCTTAAACGATACCGAGAAAATAAAAAACGGATGGACCAAATATCCTTTGCGCGAATATCTTCATAAACAAAATCTGCCAGAAATAGCCTGGCGCAAAGACAAAAAAGGATTTATTACTCCACAGGCAAAATGGAAACAGGAATTAAAACCACAGCTACTTGCATACATACATGATTATCCTTTACCGGCATTTGTAAATAAAACTCAACTGTTGCAGTACGTTAATTCAGATATGAACAACAGTAATTCATTGAGCGAATTCTGGAAAATGATTGCTGTTATGAAATGGATGCAGATTTTTAAACTTTCGGTGTAATTTTTTTTCAACTTTGCTGCAATTATGAAAAAATTGAATTTTGCCATTATTGGTTGTGGGCGCATTGCTCAAAGACATGCTGAACATATTGAAAACAATGGTAAGCTGCTTGCTGTTTGCGATATTGTGGAAGAAAAAGCAACACAACTTGCAGAAAAATACGGAGCAAGAATCTATACACAGATTACCGATTTATTAAACAAAGAAAAAGACATTGATGTGGTCTCAGTTTGCAGTCCAAACGGTTTTCATGCCCAACATTCAATCCTCTCACTCAATGCAGGTTTTCATGTGTTGTGCGAAAAACCCATGGCAATTGATGTGCAGGACTGCGGTGAAATGATTAAAGCAGCAGAGCGCGCCAATAAACGCCTGTTTGCCATAAAACAAAACCGGTTTAATCCTCCGGTAGTTGCCGTAAAAGATATTATTGACAAAGGAATACTGGGTAAAATTTACAGTATTCAGCTCAGTTGTTTCTGGAACCGAAATGCAGATTATTATACCAACTCCTGGAAAGGAACAAAAAAACTTGACGGAGGTACGCTCTACACCCAGTTCAGTCATTTTATTGATTTACTCTATTACATGGTTGGCGATGTGCGAAAGGTAAAAGCATTTACCGCAAATTACGCCCATAAAACAGAAATTGAATTTGAAGATACAGGAGTAGTAATTCTTGAGTTTTACAACGGAGCCATTGGAGCCATCAATTATACCGTTAATAGTTTTGAAAAAAACATGGAAGGCTCGCTAACTATTTTTGCCGAAAACGGAAGTGTGAAAATTGGCGGGCAATACCTGAACGAACTGGAATATCAGAATATAAAAAACTACAAAATTGAAAACCTTCCCGAAGGGAATAAACCCAATAATTATGGACAATATCAAGGTTCAATGAGCAATCATGATAAGGTGTACCAAAATGTGGTGGAAGTATTAACACAAGGCAGCTCAATCAGCACCAATTCATTTGAAGGACTGAAAACAGTAGAAATTATTGATAAAATTTATCAGTCATCTACATTCTTGTAATATGAGCAACCCATCCTTAAAAAAAATCGGGATAAATAATGTCAGTTTCGGTAAAAATGTGGTGGTGGTTGAGCCGGCAAATTTATACGGCTGCATCATAGGAGATGATTGCTTTATAGGTCCTTTTGTAGAAATTCAAAAAAATGTGCAAATTGGTAATAAATGTAAAATTCAGTCACACAGTTTTATATGTGAGTGGGTTGAAATAGGTACCGATTGTTTTATTGGACATGGGGTAATGTTTATTAATGATTTATTTGAAAATGATGGTCCGGCAAGAGGAAACAAATTATTCTGGAAAAAAACAAAAATCGGTAATGGAGTTTCAATAGGCAGTAATGCAACAATTTTAGCGGTGTCGGTTTGCGACAATGTTGTAATAGGTGCCGGTGCCGTAGTAACTAAAAATATTGAAGACCCAGGGGTTTATGCCGGTAACCCAGCCCGAAAATTAAGAAATTTAAAAAAATGATTATACCATTTGTTGACCTGAAAGCCCAATACCTTTCTATTAAAAAAGATATTGATTCAGCCATTTTCTCTACTATAGACCAGGCAACCTTTGTTGGCGGTGAAAGTCTTAAGTCTTTTGAAAAAAATTTTGCCGATGCTTGCGGGGTAAAACATTGCATAGGTGTTGGTAATGGCACCGATTCAATTTACATAATACTAAAATCATTAGGAATTGGAATTGGTGATGAAGTGATAACCGTTGCCAATAGTTGGATTTCAACATCCGAAACAATTTCACAAGCCGGTGCAAAACCAGTTTTTGTTGACATAGAGCCCGATTATTTCACTATTGACATTTCAAAAATTGAACAAAAAATTACTTCAAAAACAAAGGCAATTATTCCTGTTCATCTTTACGGTCAAATGGCAGAGATTGATAAAATTTCAGATATCTGCAAAAAATACAACCTCTATTTAATTGAAGATTGCGCTCAAAGTCATCTTGCAGAATATAAAGGCATAAAAGCCGGAACAACAGGAATTGCAGCATCGTTTAGTTTTTATCCCGGTAAAAATTTAGGAGCTTATGGTGATGCAGGTGGAATAATTACCAATGACGATTCTCTTGCATCAAAAATGAGAATGTTTGCCAATCATGGTGCATTGATAAAGCATCAGCACGAAATTGAAGGGATTAACAGCCGCCTTGATTCACTGCAGGCAGCAGTTTTAAATGCAAAACTCCCACATCTAACTGATTGGAATAACAGAAGATTAAAAAATGCGCTTTTGTATAATGATTTACTTGCAAATATTAAAGAAATAGTTACTCCACAGATAAGGCCCGATACAAAACCAATTTTCCATTTATATGTTGTTCGTGTTGAAAGAAGAGACGAGCTTATAAAACAGCTGAATAAAGCAGAAATTCAAATAGCTGTTCACTATCCCAGGATACTGCCGCTGCTTCCTGCATATAAATACCTTAATCATACACCTCAGGATTTTCCGGTTTCAGCTTCATACCAGAATTCTATTGTATCACTTCCCATGTACCCCGAGCTAACCGCAGATCAGATTAAATTTATTACTTCTGTTGTAAGAGATTTTTATAGAAAAAGCTCATGAAAATTGCTTTGGTATGCGGACATTTTATGCCTGAAATCGGCTATCAGGAAGTATACCTTGCAAAAGCTTATGCCAGGGCAGGACACGAATTAAAAGTTTTTACCTCAGTTGAAGTTTCTCCAAACGGAGTGGAAATTTTAAACAAAAAATATGTTGCCGGAGAAACAACAGATAATAAATATGGCTTTTCGGTGTTAAGGTTGCCTACACTTTTTTCAGTTGGCTCAAAAGTTATATCTCTTGGGTTAAAAAAGCAAGTAAAAAAATTTAACCCTGACAGAATAATTATTTTAGGAGTTGCAAAATTTTTTCCGCTGCCAATACTTTCAGAATCCTTTTATAGGGATAAAAAAATTGCAATATTCGGTGATGCCGAAGAGTATAAAGATACCAGCACAGTATCAAAAAAAATAAAAACCACATTCTCCGGGTGGTTAAAAAAGTTTATTTACAAAAAGGCAATCGTTGCCTGCACTAAAATTGTACTAAATATTCCGGAAGCCGAGACATTTATCAATAATATATTAAGTCAAAGCCTGCAAAATGACTTTAATAAAAAGAAACAAAAGTTAACATTAGG
>CAMDBK010000117.1 GCA_945889235.1 Chitinophaga pinensis | reverse complement strand
GACCTCTGCCGTTAATCTCGTCACGACTTTAAATCTCGACAACGATAACATCAACACCTGGATTAATGGTGTGGCGCGCGCACTGAAAAAATATATTCCCGATGGAACCAAGGCTGATAAAAAATGTCCGAACTGCGGCGATGCCGATGGATTAATTTATCAGGAAGGTTGTTTGACCTGTAAGAGTTGCGGGCATAGTAAGTGCGGATAGCATCTTTACCGCAGAGGCGCGGAGTCGCAGAGAAATATTTTAAACTCCGCGTCTCTGCGTCTTTGCGGTGAATTGTTCTACATCGTGAACAGAAAAATATGAGTTCCTTCCGGAGCAACTGCCACCACATTTGCAGGTCCCATGAATTCTGTTACAGTGAGCCCGAGCGATTTTAATTTATCAATACGCTGCTGCATGTCTGGCGCAAAAAAAGTAATTGCCGGATAAGTGAATTGTGTTTGCTGGTGCAGTCCGATACTGAAAAGCCCGTCAGTCATTACTGACCACGGATACGGCTCGGTATATTTTGTTCCGGTCAATCCTAATTTTTTCCAATAAGCGAACGAAGAATCGAAGTTCGCCACCGGAATTGAAAGCTCACCGAATGTGCCGCACACCGTGTTCGGATAATTCTTTGCATCCTTGCGCTCCGCATCGCTCATGTTCATTCCATTTTTTCCTTTGGGTTTGTAAATATTTGAAGGGTCCATTTTCACTAAGCTCACTTCAATATTATCGGGAGTGGTGAAAATACTTCGTGTAAAAAATCCGGTGTTTTCATTTTTCACTATAAAGTGGTTGCCTTGCTTCTCCACTTCATCTGCAATTTTATCAGCATTGGAATCGAAGTAAGAAATGCGAATAAATTTTTTATCTGACTTCTGTAACATGATGAGCACCGATTCATCACTCATTTGTATTCCGCTTGGAATTTCCTGCACTTGTTTAAATCCGAGCAACTCATAAAATGCTTTTGATTTTTCAATGTCATTTGTTGCAATAGTTATTTGTGCTGCGCTTCCTAAATGAAATGCTGATGTTGAATCATTTTTGTTTTCAGTTTTGTTTTCTGCTGATTGATTGCAGGAGGTGAAAACATACAGGAACAGAAAAGCACAAACGGGGAGAAGAAATTTCTTCATGAGTTAAATTTATCTTGAACAAAAATAATTTTTTACCACAGAGTTGCGCTGAGTTTAGCGCAGAGGAACACAGAGAATAAATTTAACTGGGAGTAATAGGAATAATACAAAAGGAGTTGTAGGAGTAAAGTTTTTGGATGATATGAAAAAGAAAGTTCGATTGGTGGTAAAGAATTAAAACGATAGCGCATGGAAGAAAAAAGGAGGCGTAAAGTTTTTTCCCGATGTGAAAAAGAGAGTTGGCGATAGCGAAAAGAAAGTTGGCGATGGCATTCTGAAAGGAGACGATGGCATCCTGAAGCGAGGCAGAGGCATCCGGAAGAAAATTATCTGACAAAGGATGCAAAGAGAGGCGTAGCGAAGCGAGGCAGACTGACAGCGAGGCGGGACAGAGGCGTAAAGAAAGACGGCGATGCCGTAACGAAGAGGCAGAATCGCGTAATAATGATGATTTATGCAGTTTTTAGTGAAAAGAGTGTTGAAATGAGGGTTGGGAGTTGGGTTCTGAATCTGATGCCATTTATATGGTGGCTTCTTGTCGCGTTTGTTATAAGGAAGGTTCCAAAAAAATTTGATGCTATTGAGTTGAGCTTCTTCTGTCACTTTTTTTTTATAAAAAAAGTAACCAAAAAAAATCGTTTCTGCGAATGGCTCCGCCCGCAGAAACAGGCACCGCTCACCTCATCCCTATCCCTTCTCCTGATTACAGGAGAATGGGACAGTCGCGCGGGTTTGTCGTTTGCAGATAATTGCCTCGAGATTTTTATAAGAAGGGTTGCAATTTTTTTTTATGAAAAAAAATATTTCGTGTGACACAATAATTTTTTCTGTGATGCAGTTATACATGTATTCATTAACAACTAAAAAATTAATCATCATGAACGACGAACAAAACAGAGAGTACAATGCTGCTTCAACAGGTGTTGCTGTAATGGACAATCACCTTGCGGATTTTTCGGGTGACCTTGCATTGAAGGCGAAGAAAACTGAGATTGAAAATAAACTTGATGATATAGACCTTGCAAAAGTGAAGCAGCAAGCAAGCACTCAAGGAGCAACTACAAGCAAGGGAACCATTTTTAAAAAGATGATGACTTCATCGTGGATTATTGCCCGACTGTTGGTTGCTTATGGTAAACAAATAAATAATACTAATCTGGTTGCTGACATGGATAAACCACGAAGCAGTTTTGTGCATACTGATTTTGTAAATGGAAAAACTTTAGCTGATAAAGTTTTTGCAGCAGGAGGTACTCATCAGGTAGCAGCACTTGCAGCAGGATTTCAGTTGACTGCATTAATGGTATCAGGACTTGGAACTTTGATTACTGATTTTGTTGCAGCGAAGGACCAACCGGAAGCTATTAAAAGTGATGTGCAAGCAGCAGGAATTTTAGTTGCAACAGAAATTAAAGAGTTGAAAGTATTGGTGAAAGATTTGTTTGGTGACCTGATGCCACCTTATGCTGAAAGCAATAACACTTTTTATAATGCAGTGAATGATGGCTTTCAAGTAAATGATGCAGGTGTGAGACACATAGCGATTCGTGTGGCGGTGAATGATTCAGTTGTTTTAGTTCGGTTGCCAAAAGCAGTTGTAACCATTGATGTTGCAGGCGAGAATAAGGTTAAGAACTCAAGCATCAGAGGTATCTCTGATTTTTCGCAACAGGATATTGCACCCGGAAATTATACTGTGAAAATTGAGTTGACCGGATACGCAACTCAAACCATACAGAATGTGAAAGTTGTGGATGGTGAAATGACTACTGTGAATGTGGTGTTGGTGAAGATTTGATTTTTGATTTTTTGGAAAGTGAAAAGCCCTGCGATTTATCGCGGGGCTTTTTTGTTAAAAAGAGATAGTTACATTAGTGCACTCAAAGAATAAAAATGTAAAGACAGAAAAAATAACATAACAGAAATTGCGATAGCAAATTCTTGATTCGAAATCCGCGAAATTTCAGAACATCCAAGATAGCTCATCGCTCGTGCAAATGCGCGGGCAGAGTCTATTTGGATGTGGGTCCTCGCGGAACCTCGAGTCGGATAGCCCTTTGTACCGCGCAGATTTTTTTAGGAGGTTAGGGAGTATCGCAATATTAACTTGGCATGATAATCATAAAACAACCAATAAATATTTACCAAAATGAAAACTAAACTTCTTATTCTATTTTTCTTTTCATTCTTAGGAATGAATGCAATTGCTCAAAGCAATCCCGACTCTAAAGTAACGGAGAAGAAGTGTCAACTACTTCATCGAAAAACTAGTTCAAAAAATCAAGGTTCGAGTGAAGGACCAGTTAAAGTTGACCCCAAAAAATTGGATCAGAAAACTAATAATGATGGACAAAATATTTATCACAATGAACAGGATAACTTTATGCGCCCTGATAGTTTGCCTTACAATCCTGCTCCACTTAAAAATGATTCATTAAAGAATCACTATTACAATAATCCAGAGGAAATGCAATCATCAGGTACTCGAGCAACACCCTCCGTAAATTTTGGATTTGATGCTGAATATTGTACTGGGAATACTCCGCCTGATAATGCAATGGCGATTTCGAATGGCGGTAAAATTGTTAGCGCGGTAAACTGTGGTATTGTTTTTTATAATACAAGTGGGACTTTATTAGATAGCTATGATTATCAAACTTTCTTTAGTGCCCCAACAAATAATTTCTCTGACCCTCGCGTTCTTTATGACCCATACAGTGACAGATTTATTTTTTTTATTCAATATGGATGTGAACCAAGCAATTCAGTAATTTATATAGCGTTCAGTAGTTCCAATGACCCAGAACAAACATGGTGGGTTTATTCATATGATATAGGAACATCAACTGGACTTGCTCCCAATTTGTGGTATGACTATCCGAGTATAGGAATAAATCAAACAGATTTTTGTATGACGGGAAATTTATTTTCAGGTAACGGGTGTACAGGGTCTTCAACTTTTTCTTCAAATCTCCTTTTGCTTATGAATAAGCAAGATGGTTATGATGGAGTAAGTTACGCAAACATGCATGCTTTATATTGGACAGATTTAACAGATGGAATTGGAAACATGGGATTTACAATTGCACCCGCATCCGCTGCTCAAAATATAACCTACAGTAATGCTTTTTATTTAGTATCAACTTCAAGTGGAGGGGCAAATTATGTTTCAAAATACAAAATCACAGGAAGTGCAAGTAATGTGAATTCTACAATAGCTTCAACAAGTATTAGTGTTCAGACATATTCACCCGCCGGAACTGCCACTCAACCAAGTGGAATTAATTTGGCTAATTATAAAGCCGGATGTAGGGTTCAAAATGCGATTTATCTGAATAACACAATTTGTTTTGTTTACACTGGAAATTATAATACGGGGGGATTTGACTATAACAGTCTTTATTATGACCAAATAAATGTCAGCAGTAATGCAGTAACCCAAAACTGGTCCTACTTGGGTGGTTCAAATTATTGTTATCCAAGTTTAGGTTCATTTGGCACAAGCCAAACTGATAAGGCAGTTATTTTATGTTTCCTAAAATCAGATGCTTCAACAAAACCAGAAATGCGATTTAAATATTTTGATAATAATATGAATCAACTTGCTTCTTCTCTTGCAAGGGGAGGTGATGCATCAGTAGATTATAGTTGGGCATCAACTGAACGATGGGGAGACTACACAGCTACACAACGCAAATACAATGGCACTTCAGAAGTTTGGATTGCAGGGAGCTATGGTAACAGTTTAAACAATTGGGAAACTTATATAGCTCAGATAAAAGGTTATCCGGGAAATGTAATAGTTGAAGAAGTAAATTTTCAAAACAAGGATTTAGTTGTTTGTCCTAATCCAGTACAAACTCAACTCTACATAAAAGGTGACTTTAAAAATTTTAATGGATTTCCTGAATTGTATAGCCTTGATGGAAAACTTTTAGATATTGATGTGACTCGAAAAGATAATGAAATGTTTCAGATTGATGTTTCTTGGCTTAAAGCGGGTGTGTATTTAATTAAGTTTAAAAATTCACAAACAGTAAAGTTTGTAAAGGCATAATTGAAAGACAATAGCGAAAAAAAATAAAACATGAAAAAAATTATTACAGCACAAGTCCTTTTTTTATTTCTTTTAACAGCATTAATTTTTTCAAGTTGTACTTCTGATACCAAGAAAGATGATGCGAAAATCATAGCAGATTTAAAATGTCAAGCTGAAAAATTAGATAAACAATTATCAGATGCAAGAAAAGAAGTGTTTGATTTAATCTCAAAGCCCACCGACACATCTTTTACAGACCATACCGATACTTATTTGGAAGATATGGATTCTGTTAATGCTATGAATAAAAAAATTGAACAATTAATGATTCCAGCAGATGAGCTAAAAAAGAAAATTGATGTTTTGATGAAAGAAATGGAAAAAAAATATCCTACAGAAGAAGCGAGGAAAGAATTATATATCGAAGTTTTAAAAGAAGAAAAAAATTGTCATTAAATATTGCAATGACTTATCAATAAAAATTATGAAAAAAATCTTACAAACTATTGTTGTTGTATTCATCTTAGGTTTCACAAGCAATATTGTTCATGCTCAATGCCCTGATTCATCAGATGCAACATTGAAGGAAACAACTGATTGGTTGAAATCAAAAATTGAATCTTGTGGTGGAAGAAATCTTCCTCCATCAATTTATAAAGTAAAGTTTGATAGTTCAGCGATGACAGTTTATGAAATTGGTATTGATGAAAATTTTCTTTTGAAAGACACTGCCGTAATTGTCAAGATGAATTTGAAAGACCTTGATGTAAAAAATTTAAAAGTCCGTGACATCAATAAAGATGGAACAAGATTCGGGATACAGATAATGGCGAAGGGAAATAAAATGAGTATAAAAAGCATGGAACTCGGAACCTCTTATGACTTTGGCTGGGAAATGATTTTTGTTTCTAAATCAGAACCCAACTTCAGCAAAAGAATTGTAAAAGCATTTACACATGCTTATTGTGTAAGTGGTGGAAGTTCATCATCAACAACTACAAAAGAAAAATTCTAACTAAATAAAAAACACAATGAAAAAAGTAATCATCATTTTTATTTCTATTCTCTTTAGTGCCAACTTGTTTGCACAAACTGCAACACAAAAAATAAAACCAACAACACAAGAAGAATATAATTATGTAACTAAAGGATATAAGATTCAATCAGAAAGCGGATTGGATATGAAGAAGGGTTACAGCTTTACTGAATATTCAAACATAAAGGATGGTGCAAGGTCACTTATAATAAAAGGACTCTTGCGTGATGGAGAAAAAAAACCATGCGCAATGTTGTTGCTTTATACTAACACTGATTATTCAACTACTCCATTTTATTTATGTCTTCCAACAGAAGATGCGGATAATACTTTATGGTCTGCATATTATGATTCAACCTCAACATGGACAGGAGGAACAGGAAGATGGATTAATTATAATGTCGGTAAGTTGTTAATGAGATTCGCTGACCAATAAAACCTGCTGGTGAAAACGCCATGCAGGGGTGGGAGTAGATAAAATACCAACAAACTATAAAATAAGTTTGAGATATAAATGAAAAGCGCAAATGGAAAGAATTGAGAAGATAAAATATTTAGCAGAAAAATCTGGGCAGCTTTTAGAAAAGCAAATTGAATCATATAGACAACATCGTTCAAACTCAGGTACCATTATTGGGATAATAGGCGTATTCATTCCTTTCTTTTTGAATGGTCTTGCTGATTCTTATTTTGAAATAAAACTTTTATCGCTTTTACCTATTGCGATATTTTTATGGGCTATTATACTTTTTTTAAGAACACTTAGGGCGCAACCATTAGACCAATCAATAGCTGTAAAAAAGTTTAGGGAAATAATAAATAAGGAACCGGAAGATTTATTGACTTTTGAAATTGGAGTTAATATCGATTCATTTGAAGCCAATACTTCGATAACTAATAGGTCGGTGAAAACATTTAATAATGCAATTTTGTTAACTGCGATTGGAATAATAATTTCGGTTTTATTATTAGTGTCAAATCAATTTTTCAAACCAAATAAAATTACTGAACCAACTAAAGTTGAACTTGTATGCAAGATTTAATAGAAGACAGAAAAATATTGGTGGTAGATGAAAACCCGACAATTGTAATCCCATCAACTACTTCTGATGATAGGGAAAAATTACAAGAAGGTGTAATCATTCAACCTAAACCAGTAAAAAAATAAAAACGGGATAGCCAATGCCTGTTCAAGTTTGGCGAATTAAATTTCTTTATCATGAATAAAGGAAAAGGTGGGAAACCCAGTACAACTGGTAATCCTTCAGGAGGCGGAAGAGATAATAACTAATCCCCCTACAAACGCAGAAAGATTTTTAATATAAAATCTTTTCCGTGTCAACTGAAATGTTGACTTACTCTGATTCGTTGAATCTGTACCAATTGAATTGATACAAGATTTATAAAATCGAAAAGCCGCCCTCCGAGGAGCGCGGCTTTTTTTAATTGATTGTTAATTTTAAAAAAAAATTAAAATGAAAAAAAGATTAGAACAATTAAAAGAAGCTAAACAGCCTTTACAACTTTTATTTGACAGAGACTTAGGAGTTGTAGATATTCTTTCAGGATTTGAATTGTTAAAACTTGAATCTCTTTACAACTTAAAAGAAGTTGATGATGATGGTGTAATGTTTAGAGTGGATGCCGCTACTAAAGGCACAATACAATTTATATATCTTCCTTTTACAAGCATAAGAAGTATAAAGTACAGAGCCTAATTTCTTAAAACTTAGTAAAAAGCCGTACTCTAAATGAGTGCGGCTTTTTTATTTTATTGTTTCACCCCTAAAGGAGTGATGGTGGTGTGTGTGATTGTTTACCCCGGGTTGAAACCCGGGGCTATAAAATAAAAAAGCCATTCGGTGCTACGATACCGTACCTCATGGGGTAAATTGTGAGAGAAAAATTTCTTGCATAAAAAATACAAGCGTGAATGGTTTACAGATTGCTTCAAACTGATTACAGTTTTCGCAATGACAGCGTTTGCAAAAGAGTGCGTAAGCCGCAAGAGGGATTGTACTGAAAATCCTTTTTGTGTAATCACAAAAAGATTGTAAGGGAAAGCCCGACCCCTTGCATTGTAATCAATGCTTGGGGGCTTGCCCAAATGAAACTTGCTGCGCGACTCTTTCTTATTTTCGCCGCACAGAAATTACCTGAATGAAATTTGACAGAAAAGATTTGAGCGACGAACAATTGCTCTCTATGTATAAATCCATTTTCTATCCTCGGATGATTGAGGAGAAGATGTTGAACTTATTACGACAGGGAAGAATAAGTAAATGGTTTTCAGGAATTGGACAGGAAGCAATTGCAGTGGGCGCTACTCTC